>JANOMH010000492.1:0-4748 GCA_031420215.1 Rhodobacterales bacterium
GTCCAGCACCGGCATGAAGTTATAGCAGATCACCTCAATCCCGGCGTCCGCGAGATTATGCAGTCCGGCGGTCCAGTTGGCGATATGCGCCCGCCAGTCGCCCTTTTGCTTTTTGATCGCCTCGGACACTGGCAGGCTTTCCACCACCTCCCATTTCAGACCCGAAGGGCTGCCATCCTTCATCCGGCCAATCAGCCCCTGCCTTGCGGCAATCTCATCCGCCGTCCACAGCGCGCCGGTCGGCACATGATGCAAGGCCGAGACCACGCCCTGCACCCCCGATTGCAGCATATCGTCCACCGAAGCCGTGTCTTTTGGCCCAAACCACCGCCATGTCTGCCGCATAATCTTCCTTTCTCAGGCCGCAGCCCGGTGGATCAGGTCCATGATCGCGGCACTCATCTGCCCATACTCCCGGCTATTGGGCAATTCGCCGGTCACCGCAAATCCGTTCATCACGACGATCCGGTCGGCCAGGGTGATCATCTCGGGCATATCGGATGTGATCAGCAGGATCGAGGTGCCCTGGTCGGACAGATCGCGTAGCAGCTGGTGCAGATAGGCCTTGGTCTTGATGTCGATGCCGATGGACGGCTCGTCGACGATCAGAATTTCCACCCCCGCAGCCAGCCATTTCGCGACCGAGACCTTTTGCTGATTGCCGCCGGACAGATTGCCCAGAGTCTGGTCAATGCTGGGGGTTTTGACCTCTAGTTGGCGGAGCGCTGGCCTTACCTCGGTCTCGATCCGGGCACGCGCCAGAAATCCAACGCGCGACGCAAGCCGCTGCCACAAGGTCACGCCTGCATTCTCCAGCACCGAATGAATCAGGATCAGGCCTTCGCCTTTGCGGTCCTCAGAGACATAGCCGATGCGATATTTATCGCGGGCCACCTGCACCGAAGGGATATGCGCCACCTCGCCCTTGACCCGGATCGTGCCGCCGGTCACCCGGTAGCGGCCGATGATCGCCTTGGCCAGTTCAGTGCGACCCGCGCCAACCAGCCCGTAGAGCCCCAGAATCTCGCCCTTGTGCAAGGTCAGATCCACGGCTTTATGACCGACCTCGGTCGACACCCCGCTCAGGTCCAGCACCGGCGCGCCAAGGCTGCGGTCGCGGGCCTGCCAATTGGCAATCTGCTCATCCCGGCCAATCATCATCTGCACCAGATCGGCGCGGGTTACCCCGGCCATCGGTTTGCTGTCACAGGCATTGCGCCCGTCGCGCAGGACGGTAACGGAATCGCAAATTTCCAGCACTTCTTCAAGCTTATGGCTGACAAAGACAATCGACACACCCTGATCGCGCAACCGCCGCAACAGGGCAAACAGCGTATCCGTCTCGTGGCTGGTCAGGGATGCGGTGGGTTCGTCCAGCAGCAGGACTTTGGATTGATGCGACAGGGCTTTGGCAATCTCGACCAGTTGCATCTTGGCTACTGACAGCCGGTCCACAATGATTCGGGGATCAAGGTCCAGATCAAGGGCGGCCAGCCATTTGGCGGCCTCGGTATGGACGGACCCATAGTTGACGGCAGACAGCGGCCCCTGTCCGAGCCGGTCCAGCATGATGTTTTCGCCGATGGAAAAGCGCGGGATCAGGTGGCGTTCCTGATGCACGACGGAGATCCCTTGGGCGGTGGCATCATGGATATCGCGCAAGTGGATGGGCTGGCCGCCGATCTGCAAGACACCCGAATCCGCCTGATGTACGCCGGTAATCACCTTGATCAGGGTCGATTTGCCCGCCCCGTTTTCGCCCAGCAATGCGTGGATCGACCCCGGCTGCAGCCGGATCGACACATCCGACAGCGCCTTGACCCCCGGAAAGGTCTTGACGATGTTCAGTGCGGCGAATGCCTCGGTCATGGTCCCCCCTCAGGCGATTTTCGTGCGGCTGCGTTCGGCCCGCCAGCTGCGGGTCCGGTCGATGGCGACGGCGGCCAGGATCAGGGCCCCCAGAACGATCTGCATCGCAAACGGGTCAATCTGGAACAGCACCAGTCCTTGAGTGATGATCGCGATGATGACCACACCCAGCAGAGTACCTGTGACACTGATATGCCCGCCCGCGAGCAATGCGCCCCCGATCACCGGGGCCGCAAACGAGGTGATCAACCAGTCGCTGCCAATTGTTGGCTGTCCGATCTGCAGCCGGGCCACCGCCACCATGCCCGCCATCGCAGCCAGCACACCCGAAATCGCATGCGCCCAGATCACCGCCGCATTCACCCCGACTCCGCCCAGTTCGGCGGCATGCGGATTGCCACCTACCGCCAGAATGTGCCGCCCAATCCGCATCCGCGTCATCAGCCAGATCATGCCAGCCGTGACCAGGATCGTGGGCAGGGCGATCATCGGCACCGGGCCGATCAGGACCGCATTGCCAAAGGCCTTGACGCTGTCGGCCACGCCGTAAAACGGCTGCGCTTCGGTGATGCCAAAGGTGATGCCGGTAAAAATATACAGCGTGGCCAAAGTGATGATAAAGGCCGAAATCCCGGATAGCGCTACCAGATAGCCATTCAGCAACCCGGCCCCCAGCCCGATCACCAGCCCGAGCAGCAGGGCCAAAGGCACGGGCAGGGCCCAAACCTCCATCGCGCCGGCAAAGGAAATCGCCGCCAGCCCGCCGATGGCGCCGATCGACAAGTTCATTTGGCCGATGGCGATGATGATCGCTTGGGAATAGGCGACCATCGCGTTCAGCGCGATGGTGGCGAGCAGAACCTGCACGTTGTAGCTGGACAAAAACGCCGGTTTGACGGCGGCAATGGCCACACTGGCCAACACCACCACGACCAGCAGCCCGATCCAGTCCTGCCGCCAGATGCCGCGCGGGGTCATGCCATCTTCCTTTTGGCCAGATAGACCCGGCGCGCCTTGTCGGTGAACACCGCCAGCAGCAAGAGCAGGCCCAGCACTGCCTGCACCCAGAACTCGCCCACCTGCATCAGCAACAGGCCAGCGGCCAGCATCGTCGCCAGCACCCCGCCCAGAAATGTGCCTGCTACCGAAACCCGGCCCCCGGCCAGCAAGGTGCCGCCCAATACCGGGGCCAGAAATGCGGGCAACAACCAGTCGCGCCCCAGATGCCCCGCCATTGATGGGATAGCCGCGCCAGTGCGGGACGCAAGCAGCAGCCCGGCCACAGTCGCCAACACGCCCGACAGCACATGGCAGATGATAAAGGTCCGGCCCACATCGATGCCAGAAAGTTCCGCAGCCGCCGGGGACGCGCCCGCTGCCAACATGCGGCGGCCCAGTGCGGTGTAGCGGTAAAGGTAGGACAGCGCCAAGGCGACCAGCACTGTGACGATCAGCAGCGGCGACAGATAGCCCGCGATTTTCAGCTTGCCGAAATCCGCGACCACCGGGGGAAGGGCACGAAACGCTTCGGCCCTTGTCAGAAAGATCATGACACCGAAAAAGATGCTCATCGTCGCCAGCGTGATGATGAAACTGTGGATGCCGCTTTTAACGATCAGAATGCCGTTGGCCCAACCCAAAGCCGCACCCATGCTCAAAGCCCCGGCCATCGCCAAAGGCAGGGGAAGGCCCAGCCCTTCGATCAGCCAGCCTGCGAACATCACGGCGCAAACGGCAATCGCCCCGACCGCCAGGTTCAGCCCGCCGGTGACAATGACCACCATCATCGCAAAGCCGACCAGAATGTCGATGGCCATGGTCCGGCCGATGGAAAACAGGCTGAACCGGCTGCTGAACCCTTCGGCAAAGGTGGCAAAGATCAGGAAAAACAGGGCGATCAGTACGACCAGCCCGAATTCATTGGTTAACAGGAACCGCTGCCAGGACTGCATCGGGACGGCGATGTCTGGCCGGTCATCGGCAAGGTCGATGCTCATCTGAAACCGTTTCCAGCAGAGGGACGGGGCCCCGAAACAGGGCCCCGGTCAGTTGATATTATGCCGGGCAATCCAGATATGTCGCCTCAAATGTTTCCATCAGCCGGGCGGTTTCTGCCTGCATCGCGCCGACATAGTTATCAACGGTCGAGGCATCGACAAAAGAGGTGCCGCTGTCGATGAATTTGTCGGTCAGCGCGGTCGAGGAAAAAGGGGCGTCCGCCTTGACCGTGCAGCCATTGTTCAAACGGTCTGCAGCAAACGACCCGATATAGCCCTGACCGTAGGGGTTTTGCAGCATGGTGCCCTGGATGATCCCATCCTTGATCGCCTGTAGGACCACTTCGTCATGATCGATGCCTACCATCTTGATCCGGCCATCGCCGATCCGGCGCAGCGAATTCGCGGCAACCACTGCAGGCACCCAGGCCGTCGTGATGATCCCGTCCACATTGGCGGCATCAGCGGCCAGATAGGCATTGATCCGCTCTTCTGCCGGTTCTGGCGCGTCGATGTCGGCGATGACCTGAACGATAGTCACAGCGCCATTGGTTTCATCCGCCGCCCGTTGCACCGCGTCGATGCGCAGCTGGGTGTTCGGGTCCACCAGAAAGCCGGTGAAATGCGCGATCCGGCCAGACCCGCCCATCGCCTCGATCAGCGCCTTGGTGCCCAGATAGGCCGAATTGCCGGTATCTGTGCCCAGACAGAACTCATCATCAGACGGTTGCTGCAGACAGCCCGCAAGCGAAATCACATGCGCGCCCTCGCCAACCAGTTCGCTGACTACCGAATTAGTGCCCACCGGGTCACCGGGGAAGATCAGGAAAGAGTTGTAGCCCTGGGTCAGCAAGCTTTCGAGCAACTCGTTCTGCTGGCTCA
>JANOMH010000493.1:0-5646 GCA_031420215.1 Rhodobacterales bacterium
GATGTGTCGGTCGTCGTGAATGATCCGGAAACTGGCACGGCGGTTAACTTTTCGGGCAAGATGAATGATCTGGCCTCGACCGTGAACATGGTCATTCCACTGGATATCACAAACCCGGATGAGATGTTCAACGCGGGCATGTCAATGGCGGGTGGCTATTCGTTCGGCGCCTCCAGCTTTGTGTTTTCGGCCAATGATCCGGCTAGCGGCGAGACCTCAGGCACGGCTACTGCGCTAAGCGGGACCACCGATTTCTCGTTCGACCAGACGGCCATGGGCTATGACACCTCGACTCAAGGGCTGAATGTAGAGCTGACCAGTGCCGAAATGCCTTTTCCGGTAAAGCTTTCGATAGCCGAACTGGGCCTGGGGATCCTGTTCCCGCTGGCCAAAACCGACGAACCTGCGGATTGGGCCGGATACCTGAACCTGACCGATCTGGCGGTCAATGATGAGATCTGGGCGATGCTGGATGCGGGCAATGTGTTGCCGCATGATCCAGCCACCGTTGTTCTGGACCTGACCGGAACCGCCACGATGCTGTTCGATATCCTTGATCCGGCTCAACAAGAGCAGATGAATGCAGGCGCTGTCCCCGGCGAGCTGAACTCGGTCGCGATCAATGATCTGACTGTTCGGATCGCTGGTGCCGAAGTAATGGGCACCGGCGCCTTTACCTTTGACAACACCGATATGACCACCATTCCCGGCATGCCCCGCCCGGAAGGGTCGCTTGAACTTAATATCAACGGCGTCAATGGCTTGCTGGACAAACTGGTCAGCATGGGCCTGATCCCCGAAGATCAGGCAATGATGCCCCGCATGATGATGGGCATGTTTGCCACCGTCGTGGGCGAGGATCAGCTGACCAGCAAGATCGAAATCGACGCCGCTGGCGGAATTTTCGCGAACGGCCAGCAAATCCAGTAAGGATTGACTGGCGCGCCAGGATCAGCCCGGCGCGCCACTTTGTTCAAACATCATAGGGAGAGTGCGATGCGTGTCTTGAGCAGGCTTTTCATCGGCACCGCTCTTGGTTTGGCTGCGACCCAGGCCCTCGCCCTGACAGGTGAAGAGGTCTGGGCGAACCAGACCGGATATCTGTCGGGCCTTGGGGTCCGGATCAGCCAGACCCAAAGCCGGGAAGGCAGTGTCCTGACTGTGTCTGATATTTCCTATGATATCGCCTTGCCGTTCGGTCTGGGATCATTGTCGGCCCGGTCCGGCCCGCAGACCTACACTGAAAATGTGGATGGGACCGTCAACATCGGCTATGGCGACACCAATACTGTGGCGATTGCCGGATCATTCCGGTCCGATGATCTGACCGAGTTCAATCTGGCCGCGAATCTGCAGATTGTGCTGGCGGGAAATACCACGGTCGCCTCGGGAACTGCCGCTGATGTGACCTATGTGTCCTCGACCGACAGGTTGGAAATGACCCTGACTGATCTGAGCATCTCGGGCGCACCGGATGTGCAGGATCTGGCTGTCGATGTTTATGTGTCGGTGGCGGATACGGATAGCACCGTGCAGATTAGCACCGTGCAGATTACCACCGGGGGCAGGACCACAATCCGCAGCACGTCCAGCACCGGCCTGACCATAGTCGATTAAAGTGCGGCTATGGGTGAGGAGTTTTTGTCCAAGACAGTGAGCCAGCAAAACGGGATCGGGGCGACGACTGTCCTGACCTTGCCTGCCGGGCCGATGAACCTGCTGAACATCTCGCAGGCATTGCGCGACGGCTTGGCGATGCAGGCGACGTATAATTCCGGCGACAGCAAATCGCAGACCGTGACAATGAGTTTTGGCGAGATGGTTTCGGATCAATCAACCAATGTGACCGCATCCACCGCGACCTTCCGGTTTGATGCCGCCGGGTTCGCTGTGTCGGGCGGAGCCAATGGCTTTGAGTTCATGGTGCCGGTCATGGCGGGCCTGCCGTTTCCGGTGAACGGGTCAGGTGGTGCCATTGATTACAACTTCGCCTTTCCGATCAATGCCTCGGATCAGCCAGCCGGTCTGCGCTATGCGATTTCACTTAGCGATCTGGTGGTGAACGAGGAGTTATGGGCGATGGCTGACCCCGCTGCTACCCTGCCCCGCGATCCGGTCTCGGTCACGATTGATCTGGCCGGGTCAGTGAAACTGCTGGTCGATCTGCTGGATATCGAGGCCATGACCCAGACCATTGACGCCGGGGGGGTGCCGTTTGACCTGCAATCGGTGACGATCAACGAACTGTCCGCCAGCGGCTTGGGGGCTGCGGCCACTGGATCAGGGCAATTTGCCCTCGATATGTCCGACCTGACCACCTTTGACGGCTTTCCCCGCCCGACCGGCCAGGCCACCGCCACGCTGACCGGAATCAACGGGTTGCTCGACAAGTTGATTGCCATGGGACTGCTGACCGCCGACGACGCGATGGCAGGCCGGTTGGCGATGGCCATGTTTGCCCGTGTGGTCGGAGAGGATCAGTTGCAGTCAACGCTGGAAATCAACGCCGAGGGCCATGTCATCGCCAATGGGCAGCGCGTTCAGTAGGACCTGCCCTTGCGGCGCTGCGGGTGGCGGATTAGGTCCTTTATCTGACCCCGCCCAAAGGAATGCCCGATGTCGCAAGCCCTGTCTGATCTGACTGCCCAGTTATTGTCCGCCGCCCGGGCCGCCGGGGCGGACAGCGCCGATGCCTTTGCCGTGCGCGGCACAGCGGTGAATATCGACGTCCGCCAGGGCAAGCTGGAACAGGCCGAGCGGTCCGAAGGGATTGATCTGGGTCTGCGGGTGTTTATTGGCCAGCAACAGGCGATTGTGTCATCCTCGGATGCCCGGCCCGAGACTTTGGCGGTGATGGCCGAACGCGCCGTCGCCATGGCCCGCGAGGCCCCCGCCGATCCGCATGCAGGGCTGGCCGGTCCAGAGCAATTGGCCCGCGATCTGGATTCGGCCCGGCTGCAGATTTTTGACCCGACCGAGGAACCAGAGGCCAGCACCTTGCAGGATGATGCCCGCCGGACCGAGGCTGCTGCCCGCGAAAATCCTGGCGTGACCCAGATCGACAGCGCCTCGGCCAGTTTTGCCCGCCGCGAATTGCATCTGGCCGCCTCGAACGGATTCTCTGGCGGCTACGCCCGGTCAGACCGCAGTGTCAGTTGCGTCGCCATCAGTGGATCGGGCACCGGGATGGAGCGGGATTATGACTATGACTCCCGGATATTTCAGGCCGATTTGCGCTCGCCCGAGGAGATCGGTCATAGCGCGGCCTTGCGTGCCGTCGCCATGCAGGGCGCGCGCAAGCCCAAAACCGGCACCGTGCCCGTGGTCTTTGACGAACGCATCGCCAGCTCTCTGATCGGGCACTTGCTATCCGCGATCAACGGGGCCGCCATTGCGCGGGGTCAAAGCTGGCTGCGGGATGCGATGGGCACGCAGGTGCTGCCGACTGCGTTCAGCATTATCGAAGACCCGCACCGGGCCCGCGTGTCAGGCTCCAAACTGTTCGACGCCGAGGGATTGCCGACCCTCCGGCGGGCGATTGTGCAGGACGGGGTGTTGCAGACATGGACCCTGGATCTGGCGACGGGCCGCAAACTTGGGCTGGACAGCACTGGCAATGCCGCGCGGGGGGCGGGGTCCGCGCCCTCGCCATCGCTGACCAACATCGCCCTGACGCCGGGGGCTTTTGGACGCGATGAGCTGCTGGCGCAGATGGGCACCGGGCTGCTGGTCACCTCGATGCTGGGCTCGACCATTAATCCCAACACCGGGGATTATTCGCGCGGGGCGTCTGGGTTTTGGGTGGAAAACGGGGTCGTGACCTATCCGGTGAATGAATGCACCATCGCCGGGAATCTGCGCGACATGCTGCTGCGGATGGTGCCGGGGAACGACGGGCGCGCGCATCTATCGCGGGTGGTGCCGTCGATATTGGTGGGTGGGATGGTGCTGGCGGGGGCGTGAGGGGGCTTTTGCCCCCTCCTGATCATCCCCGGATCGCCAGGATGGCGTGCAGAACGGCAAGGGTGAGGTAAACTGCCGATTGGTCGGCATGGGCGGAGGCCCAGCCATACGTGCCCGACATGCCAACGTAGAGGGCGCGGTGGCAGCAAAGGATATCAGTCGCTTTCTGGATCAGTTTCATGGTGTGGCTCTTCTGTTGAGGGTTGAGCCAAGTCCGGACTTGGTTAGACTGCGCATCATGGTTTTGCCAAATTCCATCAACGAATGAGTTGCGGAATTAATGTGCCGGGGAGTTGTGGAAAGTTGTTGGACCTCGTCGGCTTTGGAAGTCTGATCAAATCCTATCGAGGGCGAAAACGTCTGACACAGGCCACGCTGGCTTTGGATGTGTTCGGGGATGAGCAGCGAAAAGCTGACATCTCACGAATCGAAAATGGCAAGGCTGGAACACCGCAGGAAGCGACTATCCAAAAACTGAAAGCCAAGCTGGATATCCCTCAGGACGCAATAGATGCGCTCAGGTCCGAAGCTGTCGTCAATGACGCTTATATTGACGCGCTTCGTGCAAGAGCGGTCAATCTAGCCGATAGTCTTCACCTGACCCACGCGTTGGTAACAGAAGTGGCTCGGCGCAATGCGATTGCGTCCTACGACAACTTTGACGCCGCTCTTACAGGGATAGAAGAAGCTCTACGCGTAACTGCCGCCGACCGGGCCAAACCTCCCTCAAATCTGGGCGGAGCTATGGATCAAGTCTTTGCCCAAGTGAATGCCTTGAATGATACAGGCGATCTCGAAGGTGGAACGCGTGCGCTCAAGGCGGCGATAGCGGCGCAGAAGGATCAACTCGCCGAGGAGGAACAGGGCTATGCGGCGCTACTGACCAAGGGCATTGCACAGGCGGTGCTGGAACGGTCGGTGCCGGACGCGGTGGCCTTTACGCTTGAACGGCTGGCGCGGGATGTGCCGGACCGGGCGGAACGGTTCGCGGCGCTGCGAACCGAGCAGAAAGTCTGGTACGAACGCGGGCGGAACTTGGGGTTGGGGTTCGATCTGGAGGTCTCAGTCGCATTGGCCGATGCGAGCTTGACCATGGCGCAGGGACCGGATCAGCGCGGGACGGCGGGCAATGATCTGGGCAATGCGCTGTCCACACTCGGGGAGCGCGAGAGTGGTACAGAACACCTTGAGGCTGCTGTCATGGCTTTTGAGATTGCGCTGCAGGAACGAACGCGAGAGCGGGTGCCGATGCAGTGGGCCATGACTCAGAACAATTTGGGCACTGTGCTTCAGGAACTCGGGGTTCGGGACAGCGGGACGCTGCGGCTGGAACAAGCGATGGCAGCGTATGAGGCGGCGTTGCAGGAGCGAACGAGGGACCGGGTGCCGATGCAGTGGGCAATGACCCAAAACAATCTGGGCGCTGCGTTTTCCGTCCTCGGGGCACGAGAAAGCGGGACTGGGCGGCTCGGACAGGCTGTGGTGGCCTTTGAACTGGCGCTGCTGGAATACACGCGTGAGCGGGTGCCGTTGGACTGGTCCATGACTCAGAACAATTTGGGCAATGCGCTGCGCATGCTCGGCGAAAGGGAGAGTAAGACTGAGCGGCTCGAAAAGGCGGTTGTGGCGTTTAATGCAGGACTGATAGAACGGACGCCGGAGCGAGTGCCGCTAAATTGGGCC
>JANOMH010000494.1:0-5421 GCA_031420215.1 Rhodobacterales bacterium
TCCTCCTGAAAGGCGTCGGACATCAGGGATGGCCCGCCAAAAGAGAATTAAGTTCAGCCTCCAATGCATTGATATCGCAATGTTCCGGCTGCTTTCTTTGATCCAATGCCTGCTCTGCACGGGTCAGAGCAGCCGGGGGCATTGCGGGCACCGCGCCGGCGACTTCGGTCATCTCACCGGGCCTACCGTTGCAATGCAGCACCAGATCGCAGCCCGCTGCCAGTGCCCCCGCCGCTCGGCTGGCCAAGGTGCCGCTGAGCGCCTGCATCGACAGATCGTCGGTCATGATCAGCCCGTCAAAACCAATATCCGCCCGGATCACGCCCATTGCCGCCGCAGAAGTTGTCGCCGGATGGTCCGGATCAATCGCGTCAAACACGATATGCGCGGTCATGCCCATGGCCAAATCATTCAGCGCCATGAAGGGCGCAAAATCATGGGTCATCAGGGATTCGAACGGGGCAGAAACGCGCGGCAGGCTGTGATGGCTATCCACCGCCGCCCGCCCATAACCGGGGATATGTTTCAGCACTGGCAGCACCCCCCCTGCCAACAGCCCGGCCGCACAGGCCCGGGCGGCGGCGACAACGGTCGCGATATCATTGCCATAGAGCCGGTTCAGCAGCACCGGGTGGGTGTCCGGCTCGACCAGATCGGCCAAGGGTGCGCAGTTGACGTCGATCCCGACGCTGTGCAGATCGGCAGCGATCAACCGATTGCGCAGCCATTGGGCGCGCATCGGGTCACGCCCAAGATCGGAAACCTGCCGCATTTGGTCCAACGCTGGCAGGAACTCGCGCCAATGGGGCGCGCGCATCCGCTGCACCCGGCCACCCTCTTGGTCTATCAGTATCGGGGCCTGCCAGCCGACGGTGTCCCGCAGGTCAGCAGTCAGGCGGCGCAATTGGCCGGGGCTGTCCACATTGCGGGCAAACAGGATGAACCCCCAAGGGTTCACATCCCGGAAAAACGCCTTTTCCCATGGGGTTACGCGGTGCTCTTGAGGTCCGAATATGACCGCAGATGACACCATTCAGCGCACCACAACCGGAATGCAGGCCGCATCTTCGGCGGCCAAGGCAGCACAAAACCGGCGCGCATCACTCAGGTCGGAAAAGCCTGTGGCACGCAGCCGGTAAAAGGTGCGCCCACCGCTGCTGGCCTGCTGAATGACCCGGTCTTTGCCGGTCATGAACTCGGCAAAGCGGCTGCCAAGCTTGTCCCATTCCTGCGCCGCGAGTTCAGGGGTTTCATAGGCCCCAAGTTGCACCAGGTTGGTGCCGAGCGGAATGTCAGTAGTCAACGCCGGGACATCGGTCACAGGTGCGGCGGCCTGCGGTGCAGTGCTGGCCACGCGGGCTGCAGGGCGGGCCATGGGGATCAGCGCAGTAGTCACACCGGGGATAGCCCGGTCGATGACCGCGACAGGCGTTGCCCCATCGACGGTGACGACGACGGGCACGTCAGGTCCCGGCGCAAGTTCGGCCATCGGGGCCGCCCCTGCCGCAATCTGATCGGCCAGCGCCAGCACATCCTCGGCAGTCATCGGGGCCGCGTCGGGGGCAGCCGGACTGTCAGGTCCGTTCATAGCCGTCGCATCCTGTGGCAGATTTGCAGTTTCGGCCGGATTTTCGGGTGAAACCAGCAGCGCCGGATCGGCCAGCGGCTGCGGCGTCGCCACAATCGCGGCCACCGGCGTTTGGGTTTCAGGGGCGGGTGACATTTCGCCCGCCTTCGGTTCATCGGCCTCGGCCATGGGCATGGCCAGCATGTCTTCTTCGCTCAGCTCTGCCTGCACCGGGGCCAGCAACAGCCGCTCTTCGGGTGGGGCTGCCTCGCCCGCAGCGGCGACTGCGTTGACCGACAGGCCCAGATGCGGGACGATTTCACCGCCGGGATTGCTCGGGGCTTCGCGCGTCGGCCCTTCCATGGCACGCACCACGGGAATGCCAGTGACATCGCGGACCAACAGTTGATAGCCCCAGACACCGACACCGGCCACCAGCGCCAGTGACACCAGCGCCCCGGCATATTGCACCAGAACCCCGGTCTTTGCAGCCAATTGCGCCAACATCGGCCCTTGCGGGGCCTGCATTTCAGGAACTGCCATGTTCGCCTCACTGCTTGCCGGGCAAACCCGGTCTCTTGTGCCTTTAGCCGGTTTCGTGCGCTTTAGCGCATCTCATCCAGCGGCTTGACCCCAAGAATACCAAGACCTGCCGAAATAACAACGGCTACGGCAGAAATCAGGGCGATTTTCGCCTGCGAGGTCGCGGTTTCGCCATCTTGCAGGAACCGCAGGCTGGTATCGTCATTGCCCCGGTTCCACAGCGAATGGAAATCGGACGCCATTTCATACAGATAAAAGGCGATCTTGTGCGGCTCGTTGCCACGTGCCGCGATTTCCACCAGTCGCGGCCATTCGGCGATCTGGCGGGCGACTTTCAATTCGGCCTCGTGGCCCAGCTTGGTCAGGTCGGCCTTGGCCAGCGTTGCCGGGCTGACATCGATCCCCGCCTCACGGGCTTTGCGCAGCACCGATTGGATCCGGGCATGGGCGTATTGGACATAAAAGACCGGGTTGTCCTTGGATTGCTCCAGTACTTTTGCGAAATCGAAATCCAGCGGCGCGTCGTTTTTCCGGGTCAGCATGGTGAACCGGGTCACATCGGCGCCGACCTGAGCCACCACATCACGCAGGGTAACGAAATTGCCCGCGCGTTTGGACATCTTGAACGGCTGACCGTTCTGCCATAGTTTGACCAGCTGGGTCAGCTTGATATCCAGCGGCACCTTGTTTTCGGACAGGGCTGCAACAGCCGCTTTCATCCGCTTGACATAGCCGCCATGATCGGCCCCGAATACATCAATAAGGGCGTCGAAGCCCCGGTTTACCTTGTCAAAATGATAGGCGATGTCGGGGGCGAAATAGGTCCATGTCCCATCCGATTTCATCACCGGCCGGTCAACATCGTCACCGAATTTGGTAGACTGAAACAGGGTCTGCTCGCGCGGTTCCCAATCCTCGGGGGTCTTGCCCTTGGGCGGTTCCAGCGTGCCTTCATAGATCAGGCCAAGGTCGCGCAGGCGCTGAATGGCCGCCTCGATCTGGCCGGTGCCATACAGCGCCTTTTCCGACGAAAACACATCCATCCTGACATTAATCTGGGCCAGATCCTCGCGGATCATGTCCATCATCATGCCGCTGGCAATCTCGCGGATTTCGGCCAGCCAGTATTGCTCGCCTTTGTCCAATAGCGTCTCACCGTATTTCTCCTTCAGCGCCTCGCCAACCGGCACCAGATAATCGCCCGGATATAAGCCCTCGGGAATATCGAGCGTCAAACCGCAAGCCTCGCGGTAGCGTTCATAGGCCGAGCGCGCCAGCACATCGACCTGCGCACCACCGTCGTTGATGTAATATTCCCGCGTCACATCCCAGCCCGCATAGGCCAGAAGGGACGCCAAAGCATCGCCAAACACCGCGCCCCGCGTGTGCCCGACATGCAAAGGGCCGGTTGGGTTGGCGCTGACAAACTCGACATTGACGCGCTTGCCCATGCCCAGAGTGGACCGGCCAAACGCCGGTTCCGTCAAGGCCGCGAGGACCACCCCCTGCCAGACCGCAGGGCCGAGCCGCAGGTTGATGAACCCCGGCCCGGCCACTTCGGCCACGGTCACGCGGGGATCAGCGGCCAGCCGGGCCACCAGCAGATCGGCAATCGCGCGCGGCTGCATCCCGGCGGGTTTCGCCAGTACCATCGCGGCATTGGTGGACATGTCCCCATGCCCCGGATCGCGCGGCGGCTCGACCGAAATCGCTTCGGTGGCAAGCCCAGCCGGCATCAAACCTTCTGTGGCCAAGGCCGCCAGACAGTCGATCACCAGTGTGCGAATGTCGGAAAACAGGTTCAAGTTACGTCCTTTCGGCCCAAGTCAGGCAGTCTGGGGGGTTTACCACGGCAAAACCCCGCGTCAACGTGTGCTGGCAGTGGATAGGGTGGTGGATCAATGGTGCGCGGTGTCTTTTGGGCGATAGTTGCCGTGGGGCTGGTCGCGCTGCTTTCGGCATTTTACCTCGGACAGACCGGACCTCGGGGAGACGTGGTATCTCCGTTCGCCCAACTGCTGGAGCAACTCGGTAAAGGTTGGGCCGCGATTCTGCTTTGCCTTTCAGGATCGTTTGCGGGCTTTGTTGGGGCAAATCGGGGCGCGCGGGTGGGCTCTTGGTCTGGATGGGCGGGAGTTACAGCGGCAACAATGATGTTCGTCTTGGCCTTTTCCCCGACTTTCGTTTCAAGCGAATCCTTCCCGGCCGAATTCTGGATTGCATCGGCGGCTTTTCAGGTCACGATTGGTCTGACCGTGTGCTCGAGTGGCGCGGCCGCGCTTTTCGGGTATGACCGATGGCGCAATATCGCGGCAATCTTCATCACGCTAACCACTTGGGCGGCAATGATTTTGTTTCTGCACGAGACGATCACTCTCGGACCACGGATACAACTTGGCTATTTTCTTGCTCCATTGGTGGGTCTTGCCATCCTTGCGGCCACAAGTTTGCCCCAGATGACGGCCTGCGCCATATTGATTGGCGGCGGCGCAGTGTCATTGATCATCAGCTATTGGGGTTTTGCCCTGCCGCCAGTCACTGCTGGCGAATCCTATCGAGATACTTACTACATTGTGGCCCATAGCCATTATCTGATCTCGGTCCTCGGCATATTCACCTTGCTTGCCGCATTGGTGGTCTGGGCGCAACCGCGCTTGCCGGCTTGGCCTATCCCGCTTCTGGCGTTGTTGATCTTGATTGGACAGGTGGCGAGTTACGCACCTATGGTCTTTTTAGGACGCATTGGCATGCCCCGCCGCTACGTCGATTATCCCGAAGCTACTGCAATATGGAACCTGATCTCGACGACGGGAACAAAGGTGATGATTCTGGCGCTGATCACCGCACTGTTCCTGCTTTGGCTCCGCCGCACCCGCTAACCCCGCAGCGCCCGCGTCCGTTCGACCATATCACTCCCCATCAGCCGCCCATGCGTCTCGATAGCGAACCTGTCCGTCATCCCCGCGATATAATCCGCCACAATCCGGGCCAGCGCGGTCTCGCCCTGCGCTTCCGCCACATCCTTGCGCCATTGCTTGGGCAACTCCTCGGGCCGGGCCATGAACAGCGGGAACAGGTCGTGGACCACTTGCGTCACCTCGGCCCGCATCGCCACCACGGCGGGGGCGCGGTACATGCGGGTGAACAGGAAGGCGCGGATGACTTTCAGATCGGTCCACAGGGCGGGGGTAAACTGCACCAGCATCCGGCCTGCATGGCGGATATCATGGACTGACTGCGGGTCCAGATCGGCGATATTGCGGCGGCTGACGGTGATCACATCCTCGACCAGAATCCCAAAGAACCGGCGC
>JANOMH010000495.1:0-3911 GCA_031420215.1 Rhodobacterales bacterium
GCCGCCAGCGTCTATCGCCCCGACATCTATCTGCAAGCCGCCCAGATGCTGGTCGACGAAGGTCAGGCCAACGCCGCCGACTTTCCGTTCGGCAGTGATGGCTACAAGGCGGCCACGCCGGGGACTGATTTCATCGACGGCATTCCGTTCGATGCCCATACCCCCAACGCCTATATCGACAGCCTGCCGATCGGGTTGAAGTCCGGCCAGACCGTCATTGGCGGTCAAGTGCAGGGTTAACGGCACGCGTGGGTTTCACCCACCCTACGCGGTGGAACCCACGCCTTTCAAACCACTTGCCTCCACCCGCGTAGGGTGGGTGCAACCCACGCGCCGCTTTTCAAAGGACCGCCCGATGACCACGCTCGACCCCGATTTCGCCGCCCGCGACGCCCGCCGCGCCAAGGTTTTCGCCCGGATCAGCAAGGCAGATACTGTGTTATCAGCCTTTGGACTGGGGTTCATCACCCCGATCCTGCGGGCCATCGCCGGGGATAATCCACGCGGCCAAATGGCACAAATCTGGCGGTTGGCCGGGGTTCCAATTCTGTCCATCACGGTGTTCCTGACACTCTGGGGCACTTTCGCGCCAATGGTCCAAACCTCGCTTGGCTCGATCCCCGGCCCCGGCGCTGTCTGGGCCGAGGCGGTCAATCTGCATCAGGACGCACAGGAAAAGGCGACCAAAGAGGCTGCGTTTTACGCCCAACTGGACGAGCGCAACGCCCAGATGATCGCCGAAGGCCGCCCCGAGGATGTCAAGGACATGGCCTACACCGGGTCGCCTTCATACTATCAGCAAATCTGGACCTCGATCAGAACCGTGTTTTTCGGCTTCACCCTGGCCAGCCTGATCGCCATCCCACTGGGTATTCTGGCAGGCCTGTCGCCCACTGCAAACGCCGCGCTGAACCCGCTGATCCAGATCTTCAAACCCGTGTCCCCATTGGCCTGGCTGCCCATCGTCACCATGGTCGTATCTGCCGCCTATGCCACCAATGACGGGTTCTTTGCCAAATCATTCCTGACCTCGGCCATTACCGTGACGCTGTGTTCGCTGTGGCCGACCTTGATCAACACCGCGTTGGGTGTGGCCAGCATCGACAAGGATTTGGTTAACGTCTCCAAGGTTCTGAAAATGGGCGTCAGGACCAAGATCACTAAACTGGTGCTGCCATCTGCCCTGCCGCTGATCTTTACCGGCTTGCGCCTGTCGCTGGGCGTGGGCTGGATGGTGCTGATCGCCGCCGAAATGCTGGCGCAGAACCCCGGCCTTGGCAAATTTGTCTGGGACGAATTCCAGAACGGGTCGTCACAATCGCTGGCACGGATCATGGTCGCGGTGCTGACCATCGGCTTGATCGGGTTCGGGCTGGACCGGGTGATGTTCGCGATACAGGCCGCGTTCACCTATTCGAATAATCGGTGAAGGGCATGAGCATCCTGTCATTATCCAACGTGTCCAAGGGGTTCGGTGGAAACCCGGTGCTGCGCGACATCAGCATGTCAGTGTCAGAGGGCGAATTCGTTGCCATCCTCGGCTTCTCCGGCACCGGCAAAACCACCCTGATCAACCTGATCGCCGGGCTGGAAAGCCCGGACACTGGCACCCTCACCTACCGCGACAACCCCGTCACCGGCCCCGCCCCCGAACGTGGGCTGGTGTTCCAAAGCTACAGCCTGATGCCCTGGCTCACCGTGCGTGGCAATGTCATGCTGGCGGTGCAGGCCGTCTCGCCCAAGCTGTCCAAAGCCGACAAAGTCGCCCGCGCCGACCATTTCATCGGCATGGTAGGGCTGTCGCACGCCGCCACACGCCGCCCGGCGGAACTGTCCGGCGGCATGCGTCAGCGTGTGGCCGTGGCCCGTGCCTTGGCGCTGTCGCCGGATCTGTTGTTGCTGGACGAACCACTCTCCGCCCTCGACGCCCTGACCCGCGCCAATCTGGCGGACGAGATTTTGGCGATATTAGAGGCCGATAAAAAGACCTGCATCCTGATTACCAATGATGTGGACGAGGCCATTTTGCTGGCCGACCGCATCCTGACCCTGACCCCCGAAGGGCGGTTGGGCACCGAATTTGCAGTCAAACTGCCCCGCCCCCGTGACCGCGTGGCGGTGAACCACGACGCGGCATTCAAGGCCCTGCGCGGGGCCGTGACCAATTACCTGATGGAAATCGGGATTGACGCCAAGGTTGCCGAAACCCGCGTTTTGCCCAAAGTGACCCCGATTCATGGCGTGCCAAAGGCCGTCGCTACTGCCCAAGATGGCCTGATCACTGACCGTTTTGTCGATTTCAGCCAGCTGCACAAGGTCTATGCCACCCCCAAAGGGCCGCTGACTGTGGTCGAAAACTTTGACCTAAAGGTCAACAAGGGTGAATTCATTTCCCTTATTGGCCATTCCGGCTGCGGCAAATCCACCGTGCTGACCATGGCGGCGGGGCTGAACGACATCTCCAAAGGTGCTATCAAACTTGACGGCACCCACGTCGAAGGCGCCGATCCCGAACGCGCCGTCGTGTTCCAGTCGCCCAACCTGTTCCCCTGGCTGACTGCCAAGCAAAACGTCGCCATCGGTGTGGACAAGGTTTACCCGCGCGCGACCCAATCCGAACGGCAAGAGGTCGTCGAATACTATCTGGAGCGTGTGGGTCTGGCCAATTCGATGGATAGACTCGCATCCAGCCTGTCCAACGGCATGAAACAGCGGGTCGGCATCGCCCGCGCCTTTGCCCTGTCGCCGAAACTACTGCTGCTGGACGAACCCTTTGGCATGCTTGACAGTTTGACCCGCTGGGAGCTGCAAGAGGTCCTGATGGAAGTCTGGTCCCGCACCAAAGTCACCGCGATCTGTGTCACCCATGACGTGGATGAAGCCATTTTGCTGGCCGACCGCGTGGTGATGATGACCAACGGGCCACAGGCGACCATCGGCAAGATCACCAAGATCAACCTGCCCCGCCCCCGCAGCCGCAAGGCGCTGCTGGAGCATCCGGATTACTATGCCTACCGGCAGGAAGTGCTTGATTTCCTGACTGAATATGAACATGGGGCACGGCCGGCGGCCAAGCCCGTTGCGATGGCGGCAGAGTGATGGGGATGGTGTGGGGTTATTCGGCGGCGTGTTTGGGATGCAGCGACAAAGCGTCTACAGCCTTTGTCGCGCGTTCCACAAAGCCCGGCTTGTTCGGTTCAAACGGCAAAAAGGCTTCTCGTTCAAAGCCCAGCTTTTCTGCCCTGCGGAAAAACGCGTTGCGATCCCTCAGAAACTGCAAAGCCGCAAACTGGTCAGTAAAATCGGTCGCCGAAACGAACCAAGAGAAATCCTCTGACATCAGTTCCCTGACATCACCTTCCTCGTTCGTCAGTGGGCTCAGATTCTTATATGCCATGCCGCTTTATCTCACGTTTGTTGGCTTTTCTCAACGAAATGATTCGGCGCGTTTGACCACGTTCCGTAAAGACACAGGCGTAAAGCCTTTCGTCAAGAGTGGCATAAGCAATCGCGCGGTCCTCGCCATAGTCAAACCGTTCGTCGATTTCATACTTTGCAGTTCCCCACTCCAACCCCGCCGCCTCCCCCAGTCCAACCCCGTGTTTGGCCCGGTTTACGGCATCCTTCTCTTCATCCCAGTCAATCTCCATGCCCCCCAACCTATCCCGGCCATGGTTAAGAAACACTTATACGGAGCCCTCAGATGACCCTCAAACTCGTCGTCATCGGCGCAGGCATGGCCTCTGGCCGGGCGCTCGAACTGCTGCTCGAACAAACGCCGGACCTCTATGACATCACCCTGTTCGGGGCCGAACCGCGTGGCAATTACAACCGGATCATGCTCTCGCCGGTGCTGTCGGGCGAAAAGACTTACGAACAAATCGTCACCCATGATGCCGCCTGGTATGCCG
>JANOMH010000496.1:0-6429 GCA_031420215.1 Rhodobacterales bacterium
TGTCCCCGTCACGCATGGCCCGTGGATGGCGACCCTGCCACTGACTTTTGCCTATGATACCAATCTGTTCGTCCATGCCGGGATCAGGCCGGGTGTACCTTTGGCGCAGCAGACCGAGACCGATCTGATGTGGATCAGAGCCCCGTTTCACATTGACCCGATGGATCACGGCTTTCTGGTCGTGCATGGCCATACCCCGGTTGAACGGCCCACGCATCACGTCAACCGGCTGAACCTTGACACCGGGGCGGCCTACGGCGGGCCTTTGACCGCTGTGGTGATCGAGGGCAGACAGGTGTTCGAACTGACCGATCTGGGCCGGGTGCCAGTGCTCCCTCCCGGCCACTAGACCGGGCCAGTCGGCTTGTCCGAATCAATCAGCTATGCCACCCATGGCTGGGGTGCTGGGTTTGACCGTTAGGGGTTGGAGATGAATATCACTGTGCTGCTGGCGCTGTTGGGCGTCGGCCTCTTGGCCGCGCTGATGGGTGGATCGTCGGGCGGGTCCGATGATCCCGAACCCCCGGTCGATAATACCCCTGATGAGATCACCGTGCTCAGCGGCCAAAAGGCCGTTGGTGGCGGCGGCAATGATATCCTGACAGCAGAGGACCCGGTGGACCACGCCAGTGCCTTTGGCGGCGCCGGGGATGATACGATTATCCTGCTTGCCACGCATAGCGAACTGAGCGGCGGGGCCGGGAATGACCTGATTACTCTGTCGGGCAGTTCCGACACAGTGTTTGGTGGTGAGGGCAATGATATCCTGACCACGGGTCAAGGCACCGTTAGCAGCGGGATTTATGGTGGCTACGGCGATGATCAGTTGCATCTGAGCCATATCACCCATGGGACTGCCCCTGCAGCGTCTTACTTTGGTGGTAATGGACAGGATGTGGTCAGCGCTGACCTGACGCTTGACCCTGCTCCGGGGGCTACCGGGGCCGCACTGTTCCTTGCCGGGGGCAATGATGACGATATCTTTGATCTGACGGTGGATGTTGCCGCAGTCCGGCCCACAGTCGCCGCTCCGCCCAAACTGCTGACCACCATTGGTGATTTTGAACCGGGTCTAGACCAGTTGCTGATCGACGGCACCGGCGCGACCTATCGGTTGGTCGAGGCCGCGAATGGGAACTACACTGATGTGATCCTGTCCTATGCCGCGACCGCGACCGCCCCTGCCGCCCATGGGATCATCCGGCTGACCGGCGTCACCGGGCTGACTGCATCAGATATCAGCTTTGCCCCCGGCACCGAACCCGGCCCTGAACCGGAACCGGAACCGATCACCCTTGGGGCGCATCAGACGGTTCAGGGCACGGCTGGCGATGATACGATCAGCTCTGGCCCGAATGTCACCGGCTCGACCGTCTTTGGCGGGAATGGCAATGACAGCATGGATGTGACCGCTGATTTCAGCGAGCTGCGCGGTGACAGCGGCAATGACCTGATCACCCTGGACGGCTATCACAGCACGATCTTTGGCGGTGCGGGCAACGACACGCTGACCACCGAGACGGGAACGATCTATGCCCGGCTGTTTGGCGGCAGTGGCAATGACACGCTGAACTTGGATTATACCCAGTTTGACAGTGTCGAAACCCCCGCCAGCGATGCAGGCACCGGGGATGACCGGCTCAACGTCAATCTGGCCCTGAATATCAATCCCGACAAGGTTCCCGATGCCCCGGATGTTGAGGGCAACGATGGCAGTGATATCTTTGATCTGGATATTCAGCTGGGCGATGTGCTGACCGACCCGGATACCGCGCTGGAACGTGACCTGCTGGTGATCAAGGATTTTGTCCCCGGTCAGGATGTGTTGCAGATTGATACCCATGGGGCCGCGGTGGAATTGCGAGAGGCAGGCAATGGCAGCTATACCGACGTGCTGGTCACCTATCCCGCCACCGGGACGACGCCCGAAGTGGTCGGAGTGATCAGGCTTGAGGATGTCAGCGGGCTGACGCTGGCCGACATTGTTGTGTCCGCCGGGGCATAAGACAAGCGGCTTGCTTTTGAAGTGAATCAGAAGTGCCGCGTTATCCTTTTGTTTTGACGCGCATTCTATTCCAACAACCGCTTCGCACTTTTTGGAATGCGCTTTACGTAAAGCTGTCGGGCGCCTTGGGCAGCAGCGGCCATTGCGCCGGGCAATGGCCATAGATCACTGTCGCCTCGGCCCCTGCGGCCAGTTTCAGGATCCGCAAGGCAGAGCTGATCGCGGTTTCGGGGTCATCGGCGGTGGCGAACCCTTCTTCAACCTCGGCAGGCCGGGAAATAGCGTCAGACGTCAGCAAAACCGGCCCACTGTCGGGCAGGTCCAACCACAGCGCCAATTGCCCCGCCACATGGCCGGGAGTGAACAACACCCGCAGGCCGGGGCCGATCTGGGTATCCTTGTCGATGCTCAGGTAAGGCGCATCGGGCCAGTCCATCGGGCGTTTGTCACGGAAATACAGCGGTTTGGGCAAGGCGGCCTCGGGCGCGGAGCGCAGGATCGGAACGCCGGGAAAGTCGGCAAGTGACCCCACATGGTCGATGTGGCTATGGGTCAGGATCAGCAGGGTGATATCGGCCGGGGTCAGCCCGCACAGCGCCAGTTGGGCGGCTGGCAGATTAGCGGGCGTCAAGGCCAGCACCCGCCCGAAACTGCCCAACCCATCGGCGGCGCTGGCCATGTCGGGGTCTGAAACATAGCCGGGCGGAAAGCCGGTATCGACCAGAATGTTTTCGCCCCGGTCGGTGCGGATCAGGAAACCGATGATCCCGATGATCCGGCCATTTTCATGGACTTGGAACGTGCCGTAATCCAGCACGGTCAGGCTGGTGACTTGCCCCTTGATCATCCCCGCCGGACTCATTGTGCCGCCACCAGATGGCCCGCGCCGGTATCGCGCAAAACCGCAGGTCTCGGCCCCTGCCCCAAGGGATAAACCGGGCTGGGCACCTCGCCGGCAAGGCGTGGCGTAGCTTGGCGTTGATGCGTCGGGTCGGGCACCGGCACGGCGTCCAGCAAGCGCCGCGTATAGGGGTGTTGCGGGTTGCCGAACACCTGGCTCCGCGTGCCGATTTCCACGATTTGCCCCAGATACATCACCGCTACCCGGTCGGCGATGCTTTCCACCACGGCCATGTCATGGCTGATGAACAGCAGGGCAATCCCGAACTCGGATTTCAAGGACTTGAGCAGGTCCAGCACCCGGGCCTGCACTGACACGTCCAGCGCTGACACCGCCTCGTCGGCCACGATCAGCGCGGGGTTCAGGACAAGGGCGCGGGCGATGCACAGCCTTTGCCTTTGCCCGCCCGAAAACTCGTGCGGATAGCGGTCGAGGTGTTCGGGCAGCAGGCCAACCTTTTCCAGCAGCGCGGCGGATTGGGCGCGGTCTACCGGCAGGCGATGAATGACCAGCGGCTCGGCCAGCAGGTCCGCCACCTTTTGGCGCGGATCAAGTGCGGCCATCGGGTCTTGGAAGATCATCTGCACCTTGCGCGACAGGTCCAGCTGGCTGGTGCGGGTCATGATCCCGAGGGTTTGCCCGCCAACTTCGATCCGGCCCTGATGCGGCACAAGGCCGACCATGGCGCGCGCAATCGTGGATTTCCCACAACCGGATTCACCGACCAGAGCCAGCGTTTCGCCCTTTTGAACGGCAAAGCTGACTCCCGCCACCGCATGCAGCCGCTGGGTCACCCGGTTCAGAATGCCGCCCCGGATGTCATAGCCGACGCGCAGGTCGGTGACCTTTGCGATTGGGTCCATTGTCACTGGCGCGCTGTCCCCGCGTTGCCCCAAGCGGGGCACAGCGGCGAGCAGGGCTTTGGTGTAATTGGCTGTGGGGGCGGCGAACAGGTCGCGCACCGGGGCGGTTTCGACCATTTCACCGTGGCGCATCACGATCACCCGGTCGGCCATTTCCGCGACCACACCCATGTCATGAGTGATCAGGATGATCGCGGTGCCGAGTTCTTTTTGCAGGTCGCGGAGCAGGTCCAGAACCTCGCGCTGCACGGTCACATCGAGCGCGGTTGTGGGTTCGTCGGCAATCAGCACTTCAGGCCGCAGCGCCAAGGCCATCGCGATCATCACGCGCTGCCGCATCCCGCCGGATAACTCATGCGGATATTGCGCCAGCCGCCGCTCGGGTTGCGACAGACGGACCTGTTGCAGGGCTTTCAGCGCGGCTCTCCTGGCCTGCCCTTTCGACATCGTTTCATGCGCCCGAATGGCTTCGGTCAGTTGCGTGCCCACAGTCATAATCGGGTTCAGGCTGGTCATCGGTTCCTGAAAGATCATTGCGATCCGGTCGCCCCGGATGCGGCGCAACTCATCCTCGGGGGCAGTTGTCAGATTGGTCTGGCCCAAGCTGATGGAACCACCTGTCACCCTGACCGCGCCGGGCAGCAGGCCCATGATCGCCAGCGCGGTGATTGACTTGCCCGAGCCGCTCTCACCCGCAATGGCAAGGGTCTCGCCCTTGGCCAGATCAAAGCTCAGGTCTTGCACCAAGGGCAGCAAGCCGCCCTCGGTTTTCGCCGACAGACACAGTCCTTTGACCGACAGGACCGGGCTATCGGTCATTCAAAGACGCAGCGCGGAAAGTAAAAGCTGACCACCCAATTGGGCATGTCCACCACTTCGGAAATCCGCAGATCACCGCAGACCGAACAGAGCATATAGGCATCGACGGCCGCCATGCCCCGTGTGGCGCACAGAAAGTCGATCATGTTCGCCACGGCATCGCGGGAGGCAGTCATAAGATCGGGGCCGATCCCCGTGGTGGCTTCGTAGCCTTTTGCGTCCAGATGTGACGTGACCGGCCCAGAGGTGGTGAATCGCGGGGTTTTCAGGTTCGCCCCTTTGACCAGATCAAGGGTCAGGACCACATCCATCGGCGATTCAATCGCCGTGCCGCAAACCTCTCCATCCCCCTGCGCCGCATGGGTATCACCGACGCTGAACAAAGCGCCTGCGACTTCAACGGGCAGATAGAGCACTGTTCCGGCGGATAAATCCCTTATGTCCAGATTGCCCCCAACGCGCCGGGGGGGCACGATGGAATGCAGGCCGGGGGCGGCGGGGGCGTTGCCGATGGTGCCGGCAAAGGGTTTCAGCGGGACCGCTCCGTGCGTGCCGAACATCGCGGGGGCCATGCTGCCCACGTCATATTTCCAGATATGCAGGGCGGGGTCTTTGAACTGATCGGCCAGCAGCCCAAAGCCGGGGATGTTGGCGGTCCAGCCCCAGCCAGAGGGCGCGAAACTGTCGATGGTCACCTTGACCGCATCGCCGGGTTCGGCCCCGTCGATATAGATCGGGCCAGAGACCGGGTTGATCTTGCCGAAATCCAGAGCGGTGACATCGGCCAGCACCGATGTCGGGCCAAGCTGGCCCGCCGATGAATCGTGACAGTGAAACAGGATCGTTGATCCGGGGGCGACCCTTTCGGCCGGGACATTGGTATTGTCCCAGCCGAAATGGTGCTGTGCTGCGTGAATGGTGTAA
This sequence comes from Rhodobacterales bacterium, assembly GCA_031420215.1. GTDB lineage: Bacteria > Pseudomonadota > Alphaproteobacteria > Rhodobacterales > Rhodobacteraceae > JANOMH01. The sequence goes on from JANOMH010000496.1 coordinate 5,513, forward strand.
TCACAGGCTTTGCACATGGGGTTACTCGGTCACATAAATGTAGTCGTAGTTGACCGGGATCGACACCGGATCGACATAGATCGCAACCGCGCCGCCCATCCGGGGGCTGCGCATGGTAAAGCGCTGTTCGTTGAACACCGGCACCCAGGGCGCATCTTCCATGACCTTGGTATAGATGTCCGACCACATCGCCATCCGATCGGCGACCATGGCCGGATCTGTCATGCTGTCGGCGGCTGTGGCCATCGCATCCAGATCGGCGTTGCAATATTTGGACCAGTTCCAGCCGCCCTCTGCCGCGCCCGCGCAGCCAAGGATCGGGCCGTAGAAGTTCGACGGATCGGGAAAATCGGCGATCCAGCCCATGCCACCCGACCAGATCATCGGCGCGGTGCCCGCACCACCAGCCTCGATCACATTGGCCGCCGCGAGCGACTGGATATTGGCGGTGATCCCGATCTCGGACAGATCCTGCTGGATCGCTTGCGCAATACGCGGATTGGGGTCGGTGTTCATCACGAACAACTCCGTCTCGAACCCATCGGGAAAGCCTGCTTCGGCCAGCATCGCCTTTGCGGCCTCGGGGTCATAGGCATAGCCCGCATAATCGGGCGTATAGCCGGGCATCGACGGCGGCAGCGGCTGGGTCGCGGGCACCGCACGGCCATTGATGATCTGCACGATCCGGTCCTTGTTGATCGCCATGTTGACGGCTTGCCGCACGGCGACATTGTCAAACGGCGCCATGCCGACGTTCAGGGTGATATAACCGGTGTGCAACTGCCCGCCCTCGACCACTTGGGCTGCCTGCGCCGGATCGGCCATCACTTCGGTGAACTTGGCAGGCGGGATGCCGTCGCCGGCCACGTCAACCTCGCCGTTTTGCAGGCGCAGCAGGGCGACGATGGGTTCCTGAC
>JANOMH010000497.1:0-5640 GCA_031420215.1 Rhodobacterales bacterium
GCGCGGCGATACCGTGATGCGCCGGGAAATCACCTCGGGCGGCGGTCATGCCAGCGGGCAATTGGGCTGGTGGCATTTCGGCCTGGGTGATGCGACCGAGGCGCAGGTCCGGGTGATCTGGCCGGATGGGACCGAAGGGCAGTGGGAACGATTGCCCGCCGATGGGTTCTATACCCTGTCACCGGGTACTACGGCAGTGCGCCTGCCTTAGGCAGGCGCACGCAATGGAAAAATTTCGGGATATATGCTAAGGACCCAGACACAACTGACCACCCAGACAAGAGCCGATCATGTGTAACCTCTACTCTTTGACCAAGGGCCAGGATGCGCTGCGGCATCTGTTCGATGGACCGGACCCTTTGACCGATACCACCGGCAATTTGGCACCCCTGCCCGGCATTTATCCCGACTACAAAGCCCCGATCATCCGGCATGGCGATGGCGGGTTGGAACTGGCCATGGCCCGCTGGGGCATGCCGACGCCGCCGGTTTACCTGACCGGCAAGCGGACTGACCCCGGCGTGACCAATGTGCGGCGGGTGGATTCGCCCTATTGGCGGCGCTGGCTGGGGGTCGAACACCGCTGCCTTGTGCCCTTTACCAGCTTCTCCGAGATTGACACCCGGCCCGATGCGCCGCGCAATCATCCGGTCTGGTTCGCGCTGGATGAAACCCGGCCATTGGCGTTTTTCGCAGGCATCCGCACCCGCTGGACCTCGGTGCGCAAACTGCGTGACGGCGAGACGACGGACGAGCTTTTCGCCTTTCTGACCTGCGATCCCAATGCCGAAGTGCGCCTTGTGCATCCCAAGGCGATGCCGGTCGTACTGACCCAGCCTGCAGAGTGGCGGCTGTGGCTGACCGCTCCTGCACAAGAAGCCCTGCGCCTGCAACGCCCCCTGCCCGACGGCGCCCTGAAAGTGGTAGCCACAGGTCTGCGCGAGGATGCGGGAGTATAAAAATGGGCGGATTACGTTCCCAGCTGTCAGCCGGATATGAAATAGGCGCGTGTGGTGTGGTTCGCCCAGCTGTCGGCCTGACTGCCAATATCGATGGCAATGCCACCCTTTGCGCGGATGCGGTCACAAAATAGCTTTCCCAAGAACCCGGCGGCCACCAGATGAACCTCGCCCGGAACAGGATCAAGCTGCGCCATGATGGTGTCAAAGGTTTCGGGGTAAATCCGGGCTGCATTCTGCACCGCGGTCTGGTCTGCAAAATTGCGGCGGTATCTGTATTCGCCGGGAATTTGGCAAAATATCCGGGTCGCAAGGTGAAACTTTTGCGCAAGGATCGCAGACAGATCGTGACAGGACACGACCGAGACACTTTTGCACTCTGCCAGCATCCGGCCATACAGGCCCCATCGGTCCAGATCAGCGTGAAGATTACAAGAGCCGAACAAACCGCCTGCCCGCTGCTGTTTGAGGTGGTCAAATATTGCAGTCAGCCCGCGACAATCGCGGTGGTGAAACGCTGTAGCCCACCCAAATTCCGCCCCAAGCCGTGACATTGGTGGGATGCCCAGCACATCAGCATTGGCGATAGCCTGCATCAGGCCCGCAGACAGCCTATCGGCCTGCGCCCGGTTCAAAAGTTCGGCCCCCCACCATGGGTCGCGCTGCACCTGAGCCTGATCGTCGGCCTGCACATCCTGCTGGTCCAGGGGATAGGGCAGAAACCGCCCCTCGCCATCGCCAATCCGGATCACCGACGTGGGCACGCCATAGCGGATCCGTTCCGCCAGCCAGTCACACAGCCCCAGGGCGGCGGCCCGATCTTCGGCACTATCCATCCAGCTTGGGCCGTCACTTGCCGATAGCAGCCCAGTCAGCGCCGAGGCGATGTGGCGCAGTGGTGCCGGGGCGGCCGCATTGTTGCGGGCGAGTTCAGCCGTGCGCAGACTAATCCGGCTGTGGCCATGGGTGTCGCTCTCGGCCCCGGGTCTGGTCTGGCTGGCACTGCGGGCGGCAAGGATTGGCGTCATCAGCGCAAAGAATAGCGCGGGCCCCCGGTAACCCGCCAGCAGGGCGTCGATCACCCCGGCATCGGTTTCATGCAGGAAGCCCAGCAAAAAGTGGCGGTGTTGGGCCTCGGTCTGCAAAACCCCGGCCTCCAATGTCCATTGCAGCACAGATTGACGCTCTGCTGGGGTCAGGACATTTGCTTTCAACCCTGCCAGAAACTGGCAACACTCCAGCGGAGAGAGCCGGTCCAGACACCCGGCTTTGATCTGGCGCAGCTGTTGCGGGCTTCGCGACCCAAAGACGGTAATGGATTTGCGCATAACCGCAAGATCGTCCGGAAATCGCGCCTGCAGGTCCGACAATCGCGCATAGGCTAACTGCCGGTCGCCATGCACCCAATGCGCCTCGATCAAGGGCAGGCACTGATCAATGGGCAGGTCATCCGCATCGTGGGCGGCGATAATGGCGCGGCAATCCTCAACCCGGAACTGCGACTGGCTGGCCGGAAGCATCACGGTCAGCTGGAACTGACGGCTTTGGCGCAGGGGCAGCGGGGCATTGCCAAGCAGCTGCCAAAGCAGCCTGTATTGGTCAAGGTTACTCAGGCAGTGCATTGCCAGAGCATAGCCTGCCAGATCATCGGGATGCCGGGTCAACAGATCGGCAATATGGTCGTAAGCACCGGCAAAGTCCAATGCGCCAAGGTGTTCCTGAATTTGCGCCCGGCGGACTATCACATCCTCTGGCCCGCCGTTGAGGAGGCCGCGAAACCGGGTGGTGGCGTCAGTCCGGTGACCCAACCGAAACTGGGCGCGCGCGCCCAAAAGTTGCAGGTTGGTCAACGGATTATCCGCGCTGACCAAGCCATCGCACAGGGCCAGAACCCGGTCGAACCTGCCCATCCCCAAGTAAAGTGCCGCCAGTTTCAGCCGAGGGCTGGGGATATCGGGGTGTTTCAGCAGCGCCCGCGTCAGGTCATCCACCGCCTCTGGATCGCGGCGCAATTGATGCAGGCAATCGGCCCGAAGGATCAAGGCGGCGGGATGATCGGGGTTGTCGCGCAAAACGATGTCGGTTTGACACAACGCAGACAGGTGGTCTTTCATCTTGATCAGTTGTCGGACCAGACCCAGCCGGGCCGGGATAAAGGCCGGAATCCGTTGGACCAAAGCGATCAGGGCGTCACGGGCGGCCACCGGCCCGGCGAAACCATGTAAAGACTGCGCCAGCCGAAGGGCCGCCAGATTGTTGTCCGGAGCCAGCACGCAGGCCGCCTGCCAATGCGCATGGGCCAGCGCCAGATCACCTGCCGCCGCGAATTCCGTCGCATCCTGCATCAGTTGCGCCACCGAAGCACCCGGATTTACGTAGCACTTTGCCTGCGGTTCGGGGTCGGTCATCACTGTCGCACGTTGGCTGGCATTGGCACGCAACTCTTTCAGGTCCGGCCAAACCGGCGAAGGTCGGCAAGCGGGTTCTGGGCCTGCTTGGGACTGATGCGGCAACAAGCCACACCGATAGTCAAGCCATGATGCAGGAAAACCGACAAACAGTCAGGCGCTGCGCCAGCAAGTCGTTGAAAAATCACTTGTGATGGCCTGTTGAATCTAACTAAGCTGAAAGCGGCTGGACCGGACAACAGCCCGCCCTGTTTTGTCCTCAATTGCATTTCAAGCCCTGTGTCTGGCCAGATTTTCGACCCGACCAGACCAACGACGGAACCCGGTTTATGACGCAATCCCAGCATGATACCCGCGCTGCAATTGCCCGGTTCCTGTTCATCGAGGATGCACCCGGCCCGGTCGATCTTGCCTTTGTGCTGGGCAGCCCGACCCCCAGCAGCCTGACCCCGGCGTTGACACTTTATCGCAACGGCCAGACCCCGAAAATCCTGATTTCGGGCAGCGGGCAAACGGCGTCTGGCCTGCCAGAGTGGCAGGTCTACCGCGATCTTGCTTTGGCCGATGGCATCCCGCCCGAGGCGTTGCTGATCGAGCCTGAGGCCACAAATACCCGCGAAAACTTTATTTACGGGGCTGATCTGATTGACCGGCAAATCGGCTGGCAACATATCGGCGCAGTCGCGATTTGCGCCAAGGCCTATCATCTGCGCCGGGCCTATATGACCGCCCGAAAAGTGTTCCCGGAAGGGGTCAAACTGATCGCGCTACCTGCCGCTGGCCCCGGCGACATCACGGCCGATGACTGGTGGACCACACCACAAGGGCGAAACAGAATATTAGAGGAATTGGGGCGCATCAGCGACTATAGCCTCAAAAACCATTTGGGCGATTTTTGATGAACAATCTGACCACTGTGACATTGCCAACAGCAACGCGGCTGCATCTGGTCGGTGTTGCTGGCACTGGCATGCAACCTCTGGCCATTTTGCTGCACGAGGCCGGGTATGTGGTCAGCGGCAGCGACCGGACCGATGGGCCCCGGATGGCGGCCTTGCGCGCCCTTGGGATCGAGGCGCTGGCCGGTAGTCATCCACAGGCGGTTCAGGGTGCGGCACAGCTGGTGACAAGCCCGCTGATCCCGGCGGATGACCCTGAAATGCGCGCGGCCCGCCGTTTGGGGATTCCGGTGCTCGCCCGCGCTGATATGCTGGCGCAGCTGGTGGCCACCCGCGATACGATCTGTGTGTCGGGTAGCCACGGCAAGACCACCACCTCGGCGCTGCTGACACATATTCTGCTCCAGGCCGGGCGCGATCCGGGGTTCATGGTGGGCGGGGCCGTCCCAGATCTCGGAACCGCGTCTGCCCGGCTGGGCAGGCCCGCCGCCCCGTTCGTGCTTGAGGCCTGCGAGGCGTTTGGCGCTTTGGCAGCCTGGCAGCCGCGCCATATCATCCTGACTAATATCGACGATGAACATGCGGATGATTACGGTGGGTTAGCCGGACTAAAGGCAGCGTTTCGAAGCTATATCGACCGCCTTCCCACCGGTGGCGTGCTGGTGGCCTGTGGCGACGATCCGGGCGTAGCCGCCCTGTTGGCCGACGGCAAGTCCGGCGCGCTGACCTATGGATTTGGGCCCGACAATCGACTGCGGGTGGTGCCGGGGCCGGATGCGGGCTGCGTGGCATTGGCCCTTGACGGCGTGACAATGGGTCAGGTCAGCCTGCCCCTGCCGGGCCGGTATATGGTTCTGAATGCCGTCGCGGCGGCAGGCATGGCACTGGCTTTGGGCGTGGACTGGCCCGACATCACGGCTGCGATTGGCAGCTTTACCGGAGTCGCCCGCCGGATGCAGCGGTTTGGCGAAACCGGCGGCATCACCGTGCTGGATGATTGCGCCCATCACCCGACCGAGGTTGCCGCCACGGTGCAGGCGGTCCGGGCGCTGCTGCCGCAAACCGAACGGCTGGTCGTCGTGCTTGAAGCGCAACGCCATAAGCGGTTGGTCAGGCTGGCCACCGGCTATGCGGCGGCGCTGCGGGCGGCGGATCTGGTGCTGTTGATGGCCGTGGACGGGGCCTGCCGGGCGCAGTCGAACGATGGCCAGGCCCTGCTGGTCGAGGCTTTGTCTGAACAGGGCGTTCCGTTCCGTCAGGTCGCCGGGCCGGACCAGTTGGCCGAGGTGCCCTGGCGGATCGGTGATGCCGTGATCATCATGGCCCATGGCACATCGGACGCTTTGGCCAAAGCGGCGCTGCTGGCTTTGCCAG
>JANOMH010000498.1:0-4363 GCA_031420215.1 Rhodobacterales bacterium
CTTGCCCGCAGCCTCGCGGGCCGGACCGATATTATACAGGCCTCGGCCCTTGTCGAACAACTCGGTCTCGGGGGAATTGAGGTATTTCGCCTTGGCCGCAGGGTCCATCGCCCGCCCGCCCAGCGCAATCGGGCGGCCGCGTGCGTCTTTGATCGGAAATATGATCCGGCCGCGGAACCGGTCAAATGGGGTGCCACCGCCATCCGGCACAGCGGCCAATCCGGCATCAATCACCAGCCCCGGATCAACGCCTTTGGCCGTCAGATGCGCAAACAGCCCCTGCCTTGCGTCGGGGGCAAAGCCGATATCCCAACGTCCCTGCGCCGCCTCGGACAAGCCGCGCTTGAGCAGATAGGCCCGCGCCTCAGCCGCCGCCCCGGTCTTCAGCTGCAACCGGAACCATTGGACCGCCTGCTCCATCACCGCCACCAGCTGGGTCCGCCGGTCCGCCTTGACCTGCGCCTGCGGATCGCGTTCGGGCAGCGGCATCCCGGCCTCGCGGGCCAGAATCTCGACCGCCTCGACGAAACTTACATTCTCGGTCTCGCGGACAAAGGATATGGCGTCACCCTTGGCATGACAGCCAAAGCAATAATAGAACCCCTTACGGTCATCGACATGAAATGACGCGCTTTTTTCCTGATGAAACGGGCACGGCGCCCATAAATCGCCCTTGCCCGGATTAGATTTGCGGTTGTCCCACATCACTTTGCGGCCAACGACCTGCCCCAAAGACAGGCGACCGCGCAATTCGTCGATGAAACCGGGGGGCAGACTCATAGCGCTATTATCCCCGTCCCGCCCCGCGAAGTCGAGACTGTCCCATCGCTTCTTTTGGCCCTTAAATATCCCCGCCGGAGGCTCCTGCAGCGCCGCCATCGCGCCGTTCCAGAAAAAACCGTTTCAGCAACGCCTCGGCCTGTCCCGCGCCAATCCCGTCATAGACCTGCGGCACATGATGACATTGCGGATGGGCAAACACCCGCGCCCCTTGGGCAACCCCGCCCGATTTGGGATCTGCCGCACCATAATACAACCGTCCGATCCGGGCCGCTGCAATAGCACCTGCGCACATTGCGCAAGGCTCCAGCGTCACGTACAGATCATACCCCGCGAGGCGTTCTGTCAGCAGCGACGCGCAGGCCGCGCGCAGGGCCAAAACCTCGGCATGTGCCGTCGGATCACATAACTCCCGCGTCCGGTTCCCGGCACGGGCCACGACTACACCGCCCGGTGACACCACCACCGCCCCCACCGGCACCTCGCCCCGCGTGCCAGCGGCGCGGGCTTCGGCCAAAGCCTGATCCATATAGCTGGTGAAAGTCATGGCCTTTGATGCACTGGCCCCGCCTGCTCTGGCAAGGGTCGATCAAACCAGCTATGGGGTGATATGAGCAAATCCCCAGCCAAAGCCACGCCCGGTAACAGAGTCGCCAAAGTCCTCGCCCGCGCCGGGATTTCTTCGCGCCGCGACGCCGAAAAGATCATTGCCGAAGGCCGCGTCCGGGTGAATGGCAAAGTCATCGACAGCCCGGCGCTGAACATCGGCCCCGCTGACCGGGTCTCGGTCGATGGCAAACTGGTGGCTGAACCTGAACCGGCGCGCCTGTGGCTGTATCACAAACCCGCAGGCCTCGTGACCACCGAAAAAGATGAACAGGGCCGCCAGACCGTGTTCGAATCCCTGCCCGGTGATATGCCACGGGTGATGTCGATCGGCAGGCTGGATATCACCTCCGAAGGGCTGTTGGTGCTGACCAATGATGGCGAGGTCAAGCGCAAGCTGGAATTGCCCTCAACCGGCTGGCTGCGCCGGTATCGGGTGCGGATCAATGGCTCGGTATCCGAGGAGCGGCTAGATCAGGTCCGCAAGGGAATCACTGTCGATGGGGTCGAATACGCCCCGATGGGCGTGAACTTTGACCGCCAACAGGGGGCCAATGCCTGGCTGACCTGCACGCTGAAAGAGGGCAAAAACCGCGAGATCCGCCGCACGATGGAGGCCATCGGCGTGGTGGTGAACCGGCTGATCCGGATCAGCTATGGCCCGTTCCAGCTGGGCAATCTGAAGCCGGGAGAGGTCGAGGAACTCAAACCCCGCGTCGTGCGCGACCAGCTGGGGCTGGATACACGGCCGCAACCGTCCCGCAGCCGCAAAGCCAGCGCCGATGCGGCCCCGGTACCCACCGCGACCGCCACCCGTGCCGTCAAAGGCAAAACCGCCACCATGCGCCCCGGCGCCAAGCCCGCCTTTGGCAAGGCCAAAACCGAGGCCGCCGCCGCGACCCGCTACAGCACCGCCCCGCTGGACCCGGCCGCGGCCAAACCCAAACGCGGCAGCGCCCTGCCGTTTGATCCCGAAGCCACCGCCAAACGCCCCAAATCCGCCCGCGACAAGCCTGCCCGTGCCCAGGGGGCACTGTCGCACAGCGGCAAACAGCACGTCGCCAAGCCCAAATCTGACGCGCCCGAAACCGCAGAAACCAAACGCTTCCGGTTGGCTCAGGCGGACCTGCCCGCAGGCGAGACCCGCCAGGTCTCTCGCAAACGCCGCACCCCCGAGGTCGACACAGCTGAAGCCCCAAAAATGCGGCGCTTTACCCCCGGCGGCACCTCTGGCACACACCGCGCCGAGGGGTTCCGGAGCCATAGTGCCGGGCCAGCAGCCCACCGCAAGCCCGCGGCCGCCCCTGCCGATAACGCCAAGCCCAAGCGCTTTGGCAAAGCGGGCGGGTTCAAGTCGCATCATGCAGCCCTGCCTGCCCAAACCAGCCCCGCCCAAACCGGCCCCACCCTGACCGGGTCCGGTCCAAAGCCAGATGGCTCTCCCAAACCCAACCGCCGCAAGGATGCGCCGCGCGGAGCACCGCAAAGTGATCGCCCAAGGGGGAAAAACCGGCCGAAATAACCCCGCCCTCCCAGGGGCTTGGCGCAGACTGTCAGCGCGCATAAACCAGCGCATTGTGCAAAGAAATCAGGCCGAGGTCACAGCTTTCCCAATGGCTCTGTTGCCCCGGCTGTCACCCGGCTGTGATCTCTGTCAGGCAGAACACCAATAAATTCTGCCTCCCCCTCGCAATTGCGCCCGTCAATCCCACTTGTTAACCCGGTTCGGGTCGGGGAATATGCCGCACATGACACGTTTGATCCTGATGGCTGCTGTGGTCGCTGCAATCCTTGCGGTGCTGAACCTTGCCTGGGGGCCAACCCGGCCAGTGTTTGACGCCACGCGCCCGATCTTGCGCCCCCTGCCCGCAAAGAAAGTTGACACCATGCCCGCGACTTTTCAGACCATCGCATTTGTGCTGCTCATCGTGCTGATGTTTGGCGTGGCCACTGGTTGGCTGGGGGCCGCGTGATGGCGCAAAGATATGGCAGTAAATACTCGCCGCCCGGGGCAACCAATGGTCCGAAAGAGGCACCCGAAGCCCCGGTCGATAACCGTATTGTTGATGCTGCCGGGGCCAGGGCCACGATCCTGTTTGTGCCCGCCGTCGTGCTGGTCGTCTTCTCGTTTGGCGCTGGCCCGACCGTTCTGGTGACTGCGCTGGTCGCCGCCGCAATCCTGACCCTAGCCGCCTGGCTGCTGCGTGACGGCTTGCGTGCGACAGCGGCCTATGATGCCCGCACCATTGCCCGCCGTCCGGCCCTGCCGCGCAAGATGTTAGCCTCTGCGCTGACCGGCGTGGGCGTGGCGCTGGCGGCCTATACCGGCGACAGCCAGATCATTGGATCGGTGCTGTATGGCATCGCCGCTGCAGGCCTGCATGTGGCTGCCTTCGGGATTGATCCGCTGAAAGACAAGCGGATGGAAGGCGTCGATACCTATCAACAAGACCGCGTTGCCCGTGTGGTGGACGAGGCCGAAGAGTATCTTGCCGCCACCACGACCCACGCCGCCAGCCTGAACGACCGCGCCCTTGACACCCGCGTTGCCGCCTTTACCGCCGCCGCCCGCCGGATGATCCGCACTGTCGAGGAAGACCCGCGCGATCTGACCGAGGCGCGGCGTTATCTGGGCGTGTATCTGATGGGCGCCCGCGACGCGACGGTGAAGTTTGTCGAGGTCGCCAGGAAAACCCCCGATCCCAAGGCCCGCACAGATTACGAGGCGCTGCTGACCGATCTGGAACAGAACTTTGCCAGCCGCACCGCCAAGATGCTGCAAGGCGGCAAGGCCGATATGGATATCGAGATCAAGGTGCTACGCGACCGGCTTCAGCGCGAAGGCGTTTAGTATTACCCCCGGCCCCAGGCCGCAACTGTTACGAGGAACCGCCCAGATGACTGATACAATCCACGTTTCCGCCAATCAGGCCGCCGCCGCCGCCAGCCTTGCGCAGGTCGAGCGGATCTCGGCCGT
>JANOMH010000499.1:0-7477 GCA_031420215.1 Rhodobacterales bacterium
GTTTGAGATTGAGGCCCATGCCTGCGACGCCCAGGCCGCCCTTGGGGTGATCCCCGCTGAACATGCCGCCGCAATCTGGGCCGCCAAGGACGTGCAGTTCGATGTCGCCCGGATCGACGAGATCGAAGCCGTGACCAAACACGACGTCATCGCCTTTCTGACCCATCTGGCCGAACATATCGGCGCCGATCAGGCCCGGTTCGTGCATCAGGGGATGACCAGTTCGGATGTGCTTGACACCACCTTCAACATCCAACTGGTCCGGGCCTCTGACCTGTTGCTGGCGGGCCTTGACCGGCTGCTCGCCGCCCTGAAAACCCGGGCCTTTGAACACAAGGACACCATCCGCATTGGCCGCAGCCACGGCATCCACGCCGAGCCGACCACGATGGGCCTGACCCTCGCCCGATTCTACGCCGAGATGGCGCGCAACCGGACCCGCCTGCTGAACGCCCGCACCGAAATCAGCACTGGGGCGATTTCCGGCGCGGTCGGCACGTTCGCCAATATCGACCCCAGCGTCGAGGAACACGTCTGCAAGGCCCTTGACCTCACCCCCGAACCGATCAGCACACAAGTCATCCCGCGCGACCGGCATGCGATGTATTTCGCCACCCTTGGGGTCATCGCCAGCAGCATCGAAAACATCGCCATTGAAATCCGGCACATGCAGCGGACCGAGGTTTTGGAGGCTGAGGAATTTTTCAGCCCCGGCCAAAAGGGTTCCTCGGCGATGCCGCACAAACGCAATCCGGTGCTGTCCGAAAACCTGACCGGGCTGGCCCGGCTGGTGCGGATGGCTGTTATCCCGGCGATGGAAAACGTGGCGCTGTGGCATGAACGGGATATCTCGCATTCTTCGGTGGAACGGGCGATCGGGCCCGACACGACGATCACGCTGGATTTCGCGCTGCACCGGCTGGCAGGCCTGGTCGAAAAGCTGGTAATCTATCCGGCCAATATGCTGGCCAATATGAATAAATTCCGGGGCCTTGTGATGTCGCAGCGGGTGCTGCTGGCCTTGACCCAGGCGGGGGTTAACCGCGAGGATGCTTACAAAATCGTCCAGCGTAACGCGATGAAGGTCTGGGAACATGGGGCGGATTTCAAAACCGAACTGCTCAATGACCCAGAAGTCACCGCCGCATTAACCGTGGCCGAGATCGAAGACAAATTCGATCTCGGCTATCATACCAAACATGTGGGCCTGATCTTTGCCCGCGTCTTTGGGACCACCCCATAAGCGCCATACTCACCCCCCCGGGTATGCATTGTGCTTATGCCCCGCTCAGGCCGGAGCGTGCAGCGGTTGCGGCTGACTGATCGTGTGGGTCGGAACATGATGCGTCGGGCGCGGCAGGCTGACATGGTGGCGTTCGGTGCCAATCGACATGACAGCATATTTATGCCCGTCATCGGCATTCACATAAGGTTTGCCCATCAAATCGGCGGCATAGCCCAACTGGCGTAAAGCGCGCAACAGCCACAGGTTCGAAAGCGAAATCAGCTTGTCGGCACCGTTGTCCTCGGCCATCACGATCAACCCGTCGACGATCAGTTCAAGGCATTTGATCCGGTCGGGCATTGCAGTGATATGGTCCGCGATGACCAATCGGGTACATTCCCATACCTTTGCGGTCGAAATCTCCTCGGCGATGACATCCGACGGAATGGTGGACAATTTGCCAGACACCGCGTCGCCCAGCATATAGGTATGGCTGCCCCAGACTGCGGATGTCGGCATGGCGCGCGCCCCCGCGATCACCTCTCCATCCAGAAGAACCAGCGAGTAGCGGGCCAGCGGGTTGTCATACTGGTCCATCTCGAACTTTGCGTTATGCGGGATGCCCCATCCCAGCGTGTCCACAAAGAATTTCTTACGTAGGGCCAGGTAGTCGAAATAGGCCGAGCCGTAGTGATGCAGCCCAGACAATTCAAACGTGATGTTTTCCATGATTGCTCTCCTTTATGGAGAGTCTATTTAGCAACGGATTGTTGCGATTGTTAACTAGGTTTCACAAATAATCGGTGCCTCAAGATTGAAATAACCAATAAAATTCTACTCTTGGTTGAACAATTGTTCTCCAACCGGCGGTAAACCGCATCAGATGAGCCCAAATTTGCTTGCCATGGTGGCCGCTTGGGTCCCGGTTTTGGCTCCCAATTTCAGTTTGGCGTTCTTCAACCGCTGCTTGACTGCCCCTTCGGTGACACCAAGATTATGGGCAATCTGCTTTAGCCGCAGGCCGGATTTGACCATGCGCAGCGCTTCCAGCTCAGCCTGGGTCAGGGTGCTGGGCGGGGCCATTTCGTGATGAAGCTGCGTCACATAGGCAGAAAGTTGAGCAATTTCATCAGCTTCGAACTCCCGGTCAGCCCGCGCAAAAGAGCCAAAAGAGCGCAACCCTTCGGTGTTGCCGTCAAAACAGCAGACCACCACGCCATAGCGCAGACCAAAGGCCCAGGCCTGCCGGAAAATCTGGCGCTGGTCGGTCAGGTCAATCTGGCTCCAGCGAATCGCCCCGGTATTGGTGTACATCCAGCGAATCACCGGGTCGTCCAGCATGAAGCGCTGCGCCGTGTAGTGATCAACCCATGCCTGCGGCAGGCCGTTCACTTCTTGCATCGGAAAGGCAAAACCAATGCGCAGCGCGATGTAGTGGCCAGACGGGGCAAGCGCCTTAATTTGCTCTGGACCAATCTCAACCCTCATTCAACCAGCCTTTACTGTGTCCGCAGCGACAATGTACTGTGCATAAATCCGACAACTCGCTAGCGTTCTACACACTATGTCGTAAGATAAGTTAATTGCACAGGGGACATAGCCGCAACCCTAAAGCGAAACGAGCAGTGGCTAGGACCGGGGGGAATCGTGCCAGACTCGCAAAATATCATGCGAATCATGCTGAAACTGTCGGAACAGAGTCCGTCGGGCTTTGCCGTGGCACTGCATGCCCGCTTTACGGCGGCTGAATATGTCCATCAAACCTACTCCAAAGCCTGGAGCGCGATTTATTCGCAAAAGGGCTATGTGATGCAGGATCCAACGGTGTCATTTGGCTTTCAAAAGTTGGGCTGTGTGCGCTGGAGCGCGCTGGCCGCAGAAGATACGATGAAAATCTACGAGCAGGCCCGCGCCTTTGGTTTGGCCTATGGCTTTGCTTGTGCTGTGGAAATTGACGGCAACCGCAGCTTTGCAGGCTTTTCGCGCGCCGATCGGGAATATGACGACGCCGAGATGGCGGGCATGGAGGCTGACCTGGCTGAACTGCACAGGCTTACGGCCGACCCCGCTGTTCTGACGCCTGCCTTGCGCGAAGAATTGCGGCAATTGGCGGTGCAGTTTACCAAGCCCTGACCCTGCGCCCACGATCAGTGATTGACCTCGCGTCAGCTTGTCCTATCCTTGTCTCATAGCCGCAACATAGGAGCATCCGATGTCAGTCAAGATCATCATTTCTGCCCTTGTCCTTGCTGTTTTGCCGGGCTTGGGCGCAGCACAGGGCTGTGACCACGGCATGAAAACCGAAGAGCAGGCGATGTCCTGTGTCGAGGGCATGCAATGGGACATTGATGCCGGTGTTTGTGTTCCGGTTGCTTCAAGTTGAGCAGATAATCCTTACCACTCCTTCACCCTTTTGCGGTTATCTCCGGGCAGGAGCTGCAAAAGGAGTGTCCGGATGTCCTATGGTTCTGCACAGCGCGTTGATCCCGCGACCCTGACACGCAAGCGCAAGGCGGCAATGATCGTGCAGTTGATGCTGACCGAAGGGCAGAATATCTCGCTCTCGCGCCTGCCCGAAGACATGCAGATGCGAATCACCCGCGAACTGGGCGCCTTGCGCATCGTCGACAAGGATACGTTGCGCGCCGTGGTCGAAGAATTCTCGCGCGATCTGGAATCGGTGGGTATGGCGGTGCCGGGCGGTGTGGCCAGCGCTTTGGCGGCCCTGTCTGGCCAGATCAGCCCCAACGCCATTGCCCGCCTGAAATCAGAGGCGTCTCAGGGTCAGGGCGCCGATCCTTGGACCCAGATCACCGATTTGTCGCCCGAGGAACTGATCCCGCTGATGGCTGCAGAAAGCACGGAAGTGGGGGCAGTTGTCCTGTCCAAACTGCCGGTCGCCAAGGCCGCCGAATTGCTCGGCAAACTGCCCGGCGAAAGGGCACGCCGCATCACTTATGCCGTGTCGCAGACCAGCACGATCACTCCCGATGCCGTTGCCCGGATCGGCAAATCCCTGGCCGCCGAATATTGCATCAAGGTGATCAGCGCCTTTCACAATCCGCCGGTCCAAAGGGTTGGCGCAATCCTGAACTCCTCTGGTCCGGCCACCCGCGATGCGGTGCTGGAAGGGTTGGTCACGACCGATGCCGCCTTTGCCGAAGAAGTGCGCCGCGCGATCTTTACATTCCCCGATATTCCGGCCCG
This sequence comes from Rhodobacterales bacterium, assembly GCA_031420215.1. Lineage (GTDB taxonomy): Bacteria > Pseudomonadota > Alphaproteobacteria > Rhodobacterales > Rhodobacteraceae > JANOMH01. The sequence continues at coordinate 4,433 of JANOMH010000499.1, forward strand.
TCTGACCCCCGGCGATGTGCCCAAGGTTATCCGTGGCGTCGATCAGCCGGTGCTGGTGACCGCATTGGCAACGGCCCAGGCCATGGGTGGGACAGATGCCATAGCCGCTGAATTCATCCTGAAATCCATGTCACAGCGCATGGCCGACTCGCTGCGCGACGAAATCAAGGAACGTGGCAAGGTCAAGAAAACCGATGGCGAAAGTGCGATGGCCCGCGTCGTCGCGGTGATCCGGGAACGCGCCGACAGTGGCGAGATCACATTGATCAAACCAGAAGAGCCCGAGGAATAACGCCCCTGCCCCGGTTCGACGCCCGACAATTTTCGGAGGTGCTTGAATACCTCCGCCGAAGGCTCCGCACTTTGCCACGGCGACCGGGCCTCAGGAACAGCACCGCCTTGTGATCGCCCCGCTGCCAGCCTATTTCTGCCAGCCAAGCATGGCATCCGGGGATCATGGCAAAACCACGCAGCACGACAGAGCTTTGGACCGACTGGCTCAGCGATCTGGGATTGCGCGGGCTGATCGGGCTTGCGCTGGCCCTGCCCTATCACTGGCGCGTGCCATTGATGGGGTGGCTGATGGCGCATATTATCGGGCCGCTGGCCGGATACCGGCGCCGCGCGATGGCACATCTGGCCTATATCTATCCCAAAATGCCCCGCCCCGCCCGCCGCCGGTTGGCGCGTGGCGTGCTGGACAATGCCGGGCGCACGATCATTGAAAATTACTCCGGCGCTGCCTTTGCCCGGCAGTTGGCAGGGGCGCAGATCACCGGCACCGGCCTGCCCGCTTTGGCCGAGGCCAAAGCCACGGGCCGCCCGGTGATCTTTGTCACCGCTCATTTTGGCAATTACGAAGCCCCGCGTCATGTGTTGTTGGCCCTGGGCTATCGTATCGGCGGGCTTTATCGCCCGATGTCGAACCCCTATTTCAACAGCCACTATGTCCGCACGATGGAGGCGGTCAGCGGCCCGGTGTTTGACAAAAGCCCGCGCGGCACCATGGGATTTGCCCGGTTCCTCAAGAAGGGCGGCATGGCGACCATCCTGTTTGACATCTATTACAGCGGCGGGCCGGCGATTTCGTTTCTGGGCCAGCCTGCCCCAACCGCCCCATCCGCCGCCGAATTCGCGTTGCGTTTCAATGCCTTGCTGATCCCCTACTTTGGGATCAGGGCCAAGGATGGGTTGAATTTCCAGATTGAATTGGGTGCGCCGATTCCCCATGGCGACCCTGTTGTGATGACCCAAACCATGACCACCTTGCTGGAACACCAAATCGCGGCCCGGCCAGAGTTGTGGTTCTGGGTGCATAACCGCTGGAAACCCGAACGGCAGATCACCTGATCAGCGCAGCCGGGCTGCCGCCATGATCCGCCCCGGCCCGGTCTTTTGCACAATCACCACCGCCGGGTCCGACCCCGTCAGGTCCATATCGATCACCAGGGGGGCAATGCCATCCCATTCGCCGATCGTTTCCCAGGTCGTCACCACATTGACATAGCGAATGCTCTGCCCGGCATTTTCGCCGCTGCCGATATCGACCGTCTGTTCGGGCGTATACCGGATCAATTGCACCGTCATCGGCCCTTCGACAGGGGCGACAGCCTGCGCCGAGATCGTCAAGGCATCGCCATGCCGGGTAAGGCCCAGCCGCACCGCAGACCGGGCGGCCCCATGGGCGGCAATTGCATCCATCAGTGCCATCGCGTCGGACCCAATGACAGAATCCAGCCCGCCAATCATCATCTGCGGCGTATAGACCACCCCTTCGCCCACAAAACTGGCATAGCTTTGTTGCCGTTCCGTAAACTTTGGCTGCGCAAACGCATCTTTCCAGCCGATATAATCCCAATAATCCACATGCAGCGCCAAGGCGATCACATCATCCCGCGTCGCCAGTTCGGCCAGCACCGCATCCGCAGGCGGACAAGACGAACAGCCCTGCGAGGTGAACAGTTCCACGACCACCGGACTGTTTTGCGCAATACCCTGCCCGGCCCATAGGGCCAGGCCAAGCGCCAAGGTGCTGCTAAAAACCCGCATGATCTGATCCGTCCCCAATTCGCACATTCGGCATAGAACAGGTGCTCTGTAATGACCAATCAACCAATTGCGAGAGCGGCGTGTCCCGGTTGATGTGACATTTCCGCCTTTTCGCCGGCTCGACACCGGTTCGTTTGCGGGACGCAACGCAAGTCCTGCTACAAACTTAACGAATTGTGTGCAATGGTATACAAAAAATCACCGCGCCCCCTTGATTGCTGTTTGACCATGGGGCAGAAGCATTTCCAAAGCCTTTAGCCACTTAGGGAAATCAGACATGTCGATTACCGTAGGCCAAGATAGTGCCAAAACCCGCCGTTCTTTGACTGCGGGCGGCCAAACTTTGTCGTATTATTCGATCCCGGCAGCCACCGCTGCAGGTCTGGGCGATTTCTCGCGCCTTCCTGCCGCACTCAAGGTTGTGCTGGAAAACATGTTGCGCTTCGAAGACGGCGGGTTTTCGGTGTCGCTCGACGATATCAAGGCCTTTGCCGACTGGGCCAAGCTCGGCGGCAAGAACCCGCGCGAAATCGCCTATCGCCCGGCCCGGGTTTTGATGCAGGATTTCACTGGCGTTCCGGCTGTGGTCGACCTTGCCGCCATGCGCGATGGCATTGTGGCCCTTGGCGGAAACCCCGAAAAAATCAATCCTTTGAACCCGGTCGATCTGGTGATCGACCATTCGGTAATGATCGACGAATTCGGCAACCCCCGCGCGTTTCAGCAAAACGTCGACCGCGAATATGAGCGGAACATGGAACGCTACGTGTTCCTGAAATGGGGCCAAAAGGCGTTCAACAACTTCCGCGTCGTGCCCCCCGGCACCGGCATCTGCCATCAGGTCAATCTGGAATATCTGGCGCAGGTCGTCTGGACCGATACCGACCAGAACGGCGCTACCGTCGCCTATCCCGACACCCTCGTCGGCACCGATTCGCACACCACCATGGTCAATGGCATGGCCGTTCTGGGCTGGGGCGTCGGCGGGATCGAGGC
>JANOMH010000500.1:0-4299 GCA_031420215.1 Rhodobacterales bacterium
GGAACACCGTCGGATCGCGGCGCATTTCTTCGGACATCGCCTCGCGCAGGGCTTCGCGGACGGTCATGGTTTTCATCGGCGTGCCAGGGGCCCAATCTGGTGATTGGGGCACGGGGGCGGCAACAGGTGCAGCTTGGGGCGGGGCGGTGTCGATGATGATCGCGGGGGCGGCCATCGGGGCGGGGGTTGGTTTGGCGACAGCGCCTTTCGGGGCAGGGGCCGCATCAGCAGATTCGCCGTCCAGCAGCAGCGTCGCAATCGCGGTGTTGACCTTGACGCCTTCGGTTCCGGCCGCGATCAGCAGCGCACCAATCACGCCCTCGTCCACGGCTTCAAACTCCATCGTGGCTTTGTCAGTCTCAATCTCGGCCAGAATATCGCCGGATTTGACAGTATCGCCGGCCTTGACCAGCCATTTGGCCAGGGTGCCTTCCTCCATCGTGGGGGACAGGGCGGGCATCAGAATCTCGATTGCCATGGCTCAGGCCACCTTTGCTTCAGCGTAAATATCGGTCCACAACTCGGCCGGGTTCGGCTCGGGGCTGTCTTTGGCAAACTCGGCGGCGGCGTTGACCACTTCCTTGATATCCTTGTCGATAGCCTTCAGATCATCTTCGGTCGCGTGGTTGCCGGTCAGCAACATGGCGCGGATCTGTTCAATCGGATCACGCTCGTCTTTCATCTTTTGCACCTCTTCGCGGGTGCGGTATTTGGCGGGGTCAGACATCGAATGGCCGCGATAGCGGTAGGTTTTCACTTCCAGAATGTAGGGGCCCTTGCCCGACCGGCAGTGCGCCACGGCACGCTCACCAGCGGCTTTGACGGCCAGCACATCCATGCCATCCACGTCTTCGCCCGGAATGCCATAAGCGGCCCCGCGTTGCCACAAAGACGGTGACGTGGTTGAGCGTTTGACCGATGTGCCCATCGCATACTGGTTGTTTTCAATGACAAAGACGACCGGTAGCAACCAAAGCTCAGCCATATTATAGGTCTCATAGACCTGACCTTGGTTCGCAGCCCCATCGCCAAAATAGGTAAAGGTGACCCGGCCGTTGCCCAGGTATTTGTCGGCAAAGGCCAGCCCCGCGCCAATCGGCACCTGTGCACCCACAATGCCATGGCCGCCATAAAAGTGCTTTTCCTTGCTGAACATATGCATGGAGCCGCCCTTGCCGCGCGAATAGCCGCCTTCGCGCCCGGTCAGTTCGGCCATGACACCCTTGGGATCCATGCCACAAGCGAGCATATGGCCATGATCGCGGTAGGATGTGACGCGCTTGTCGCCTTCCTCTGCCGCCGCTTCCAGCCCGACAACAACCGCTTCCTGACCGATATACAAATGGCAGAAGCCGCCGATAAGTCCCATCCCATACAGTTGGCCCGCCTTTTCCTCGAACCGGCGGATCAACAGCATCTCGCGGTAATGGTGCAGCAAATCTGCGGCGGAAACGTTCGGTTTTGATACGGACTTGGTGGTTGCCATATGTGCGAGCCCTTGCTTGACCAAATATAGTTTAGTGTTAAACTAATTCAGTACAGCAAAAACCCGGATATGGCGAGTGCATTAATTTGGCCGTTTGCGGGTTTCGGCGCATGGCTGGGTTGCGCCTTTGGCAAACCGACCGACTATCGAATAACGATCTCGTCCGGGCGGATCAGGCCAAGCACGTCGCGCGCCTGCTGGTCGAGCAGATCAAGGTCCAGATAATCATCCGAGAGCCGCCGGGTCAGGTTCTCCATCTGCGCCACTTCGGCGGTCAGGGCGGCCAGTTCGACGGTCAGCACTTGCGCCTCGCCGTTCACTTCGGCCCTGGCCAGGACACCATAGTCGCCTTGCACGGCGGCAAAGGTGAAATAGATGCCCATGGTGATCATGCTCATCACAATAAGCAAAGTGCCAAGGGCGGGACGGCTGCGTCGGATCATCTGTTACCTCGGATGCAACCTCTTGACCGGGCTGCTTTGATCTCAATCGCATATTCGGGCGGCTATGGGAATCCTGAAAACACAGGAAACCCCATATTCATACAATTTTCGAAGGCTTTATCCCGCCACCGACGCCGCGTAGATGCCATCAATTGCCTGACCCAATGCCGCATCAAACTCCGCATCCGACTGCTGCGCCGATAATCCTTCGGTCAAGGCCCGTGAAAAGCTGGCGATGATACCGGTGTTGCGGGCCAACATCGCATTGGCCTGATCGCGCGGATAGCCGCCGGACAGCGCCACGACCCGCATGACGGCAGGGTGATTGACCAGCGGCAGATAGGTGTTGGGAGCCGTGGGCAGGGACAGTTTCAACATGACCTGCGCGCCTTTGGGCAGGGCGTTCAGATGGCGCAGGATTTCGTCCTGCAACAGCACTTCGGCCTGCGCTTTGTCGGCAATCGAAATGGTGACCTCGGGTTCAAGGACTGGCATCAGTCCATGGGCCAGAACTTGCGCACCCACGTCAAACTGTTGGGCAACGATGGCCGCAATTCCCGCCGGATTGGCCGCAGAAATCACCGACCGCTCCTTGGTCCCGAAAATCCCCGCGACGGCAGCACGGGTCAACAGCGCGTCAAGTCCGGGCATTGGCTTCATCAACTGGCAGCCGTCAACTTCGGCCTCAAGCCCCTTGTCGATCTTCAGGAATGGCACGACATGGCGGGTGTCCCACAGGTATTTTGCGGTCGGCACCCCGTCGATTTCGCGATCCATGGTCATTTCAAACAGGATCGCGCCGACGATCTTGTCGCCGGTAAAGGCTGGCGACTTGATGATCCGGGCGCGCATCGCATGCATAAGATCATACATTTCGGCGTCAGATGTCCACGCATCCGGGGTCAGGCCATACAGCCCCAGTGCTTTGGGCGTGGACCCGCCGCTTTGGTCCAATGCGGCGATAAACCCGTGGCCCTTGCGGACCTGTGCGGCCATTTGCTGATCCATCGACACTCTCCTTGATCGGTTCAAACGGTTCTAGGCGGGGCAGGGTTAGCTGTCCAGTGCGGCAACACCGGGCAACACCTTGCCCTCCATCCATTCCAGAAACGCGCCGCCTGCGGTGCTGACATAGCTGAAGTCGTCGGCCACCCCGGCCAGGTTCAGCGCCGCCACCGTATCGCCCCCGCCCGCGACCGAGGTCAGCTTGCCCGCCGTGGTCAAACCAGCGGCATGTTTGGCGACCGCCATGGTCGCTTTATCAAAGGGCGACATTTCAAACGCGCCCAGCGGGCCATTCCAGACCAAGGTTTTCGCGACCTCTAACACGCCATTGATATAGGCCACAGTCAGCGGCCCTGCATCCAAGATCATTGCATCTGACGGGCAGGCATCGGGCGCCAGCGTTTCGTTGGCGGCATGGGCCTTGAATTCGCGGGCGACAACGATGTCGCGGGGCAGGATGATCTCGCAGCCCGCTGTGGCGGCCTGTTGCAGAATATCCCGCGCGGTCTGCGCCAGATCATGCTCGCACAGCGATTTGCCGACGTTGATCCCCTGGGCGGCCAGAAACGTATTGGCCATGCCGCCGCCGATCACCAGATGATTGACGCGGGTCACCAGGTTGCCCAGCAATTCCAATTTGGTCGAGACCTTGGCCCCGCCAACGATTGCTACGACGGGCCGGACCGGGGTGCCAAGTGCTGCCTGCAATGCGGCCAGTTCCGCGGCCATCTGGCGGCCTGCGAAACTTGGCAACAGATGTGCAATTCCGGTGGTCGAGGCATGGGCACGGTGCGCGGCAGAAAACGCATCATTGCAGAACATGTCGCCAAGGCCGGCCAGAAACTGCGCCATTTGCGGCGCGTTATCTTCCTCCATCTGGGTAAAGCGGGTGTTTTCGACCAAGACCACGGCATTTTGGGGCAGGGCATCAATCGCCGCACGGATCGGACGTTCGATAAAGGTCACACCCTCGCCCAAAGCCGTCTCAAGTGCGGGTTGCACCAGTCGCAGCGACATCTCTGGCACCACTTTGCCCTTGGGCCGGCCAAAATGGGCCAGCAGCACGACCCGGCCCCCCCCCGCCTGAATGTCCTTGACCGTGGGCACGATCTTTTCGATCCGCGTCGCATCGGTCACGACACCATTTTCCATCGGCACGTTGATATCGACGCGGACCAGCACGGTCTTGCCCGCAACATTCACGTCATCCAGCGTTTTGATGGTCATCGCGTCAACTCCCCTTGGGTCAATCGTTCTGCCCGCACATGCCCCAACCGCCCCCCGCTTGGCAAGCGGCTCATTCCGCCTTAAGTGAGGCGCAACGTTTGAAAACAGGAGCGCCTGATGGCCGATACCCCCGATCTT
>JANOMH010000501.1:0-1590 GCA_031420215.1 Rhodobacterales bacterium
CTTTTAAGCCTCCGGCGGGAGTATTTGGGCAACTCCGAAAATCAAAGGCAGTCATTGGGGCGCCTGTCGTATCGGCGGGAAGGCGGGTAGGCATTCGTCATGCGGTTCGCATTTGACGATGTTGACCCGCAGGTCGAACCATGCCGCTTGCCCGGTGATCGGGTCGGAGTTGGCGTAGCGGTGGCCGTCCGCCTTGGCGGGCAGCAGTTCGTGGATCAGGTGATTGAGCAGGAAGCCTTTGGTCGCCTCGGGCGCGTCTTCGGACAGCGCCCATGCGCCTTTGCGTTTGCCGATCGCGTTCCATGTCCAGACGGTGTGTTCGTTCAGCGCCGCCATGTGCGCCACCGGCACGGTGATTGTGCCGTGGGGCGAGGTGACACGGGCCCAATCTCCGTCCGCGAATTGGTTCGCCTCCCAGATTTTGGTGGGGATGTAGAGCGGGTTTTGGCCGTGGATTTGCCGCAGCCATGCGTTCTGGCTGCCCCATGAGTGATACATGGCCATCGGGCGTTGGGTCAGGGCGTGGACCGGGTATGCGTCGTTGTCGGTGTCAGACAGGGGGGCGTACCAGATCGGCAGCGGGTCCATCGTCGCCCGGATTCTTGCCCGCAGATGGTCGGGGGGTTGGCGTTTGCCTTCGCCCAGGGCCGCGAGCTGGAACCGCCGCATCGGTTCGACGTAGAGTTGGAAGAGATAGGGTTGCGGGCTGTCGTAAAAGCCCATTTTCACGGCCCAGGACTGGTAGGCGTTGGACCATGGTTTGTAATAGGCGGCGTCCGGCGGGACGTGTTCGAGCCAGAAGCCGCCGTTTTTGATGTAGCTGTCGAGTTGGCCTTCGTTCGCGGTGCCGCGCCCGTGTTGCAGGCCCTTGTCGCCCATCCGCCAACCTGCCAGCGGCCCGATGCCGGGGCGGCGGATGTGAGTGGTGATGTAGTCGGCGTAGTCTTTGTATTTGGGCGAGCCGTCTTCGGCGATGAAACCGGGGAGGTTGAGCCGGTGCCCGAGGTCACAAAGGACGGATTGGAAGCCGCGCACGTTGCGGTCGGGTTCTATGACCGGCCAGCGGATCGCGTCGGCGGCGGCGTCGGCCTCGCAGATTGGCCGGTCGAGGAGCGATATGCAGTCGTGCCGTTCGAGGTAGGTGGTGTCGGGCAGGATCAGGTCGGCGTAGGCGACCATTTCCGACGAATAGGCGTCGGAGTAGATGATGTGCGGGATGATGTATTCGCCGTTTTCGTCGGTGTCGGTGAGCATCTGCATCACGCCCCCCGTATTCATCGACGAATTCCACGACATGTTGGCCATATAGAGGAACAGCGTGTCGATCTTGTACGGGTCGCCCGCGTGCGCATTGCTGATCACCATGTGCATCAGCCCGTGGGCGCTCATCGGGTTTTCCCATGAAAACGCCTTGTCGATGCGGGCCGGGTTGCCGTTATCGTCAAGGCACAGGTCGTCGGGGCCGTGGACATAGCCCAGATGCGGGCCATTCAGCGGTGCGCCGGGGGTGACTTTGCAATGCGGTTTGGGATGCGCGGTGGCGGGTTTGGGGTAGGGTGGTTTGAAGCGAAAGCCGCCGGGGGTTTCGAC
>JANOMH010000502.1:0-2615 GCA_031420215.1 Rhodobacterales bacterium
GCGGCCCCTGCGACCGACGACGCTTTGGCAGAATTGCAATCCGACCTGAGTGCAAGTTTTGCCGTTTTGAACGGCCTGCGGGCCGAAGCGAACCAGCTGGCCATCGCCCGGTTTCAGACCCAGGACAAGATCACAGAAACCCGGTCCCTGCTGAGCTCGATTACCGCTCTACCCTCGCTCGAGGCTGGATTGCCTGACATGCAGATCAGGGCCGCTGAATTGCGTGCGGCTCTGCCCGAATCCGTCGCAATTCTGGCCACGGTGGATGCGGTCGGCACCGATGTCAGCGCCGAAGACAAGACCGCGTTGCGCGCCGCGATTGCTGCCGAAACGGGTGCGGCTGCGGCAGCCAAGACCATTGGCCTGACCTATGCCGAACTGGGCCGGGTCGGGCTGAAACCGGTCGAAAGCAGCGATATCGGCGGATTCCTTTTGGCCGTGATCATCGGGATTTCCGGCATCACCTTGTCTTTGCCGCTCGGGATATTGCTGGCGCTCGGGCGGCAGTCGCATCTGTTCATCATCAACAAGGTGTCTGTGGGTTTTATCGAGATTATCCGGGGCGTGCCCCTGATCGTCTGGTTGTTCACCGCACAACTGCTGCTGAACTATTTCCTGCCCAAAGGCACCAACTTTGACCTGATGTTGCGGGTCATCATCATGGTAACGCTGTTTTCCAGCGCCTATATCGCCGAGGTGATCCGGGGTGGACTGGCTGCCCTTCCAAAGGGTCAGTTGGAAGCCGCCGATGCGATGGGGCTGAATTACTGGCAGGCCATGCGGTTGATCGTGTTGCCACAAGCGCTTAAAATCTCGATCCCAGGTATCGTCAATTCGTTCATCGGGCTGTTCAAGGATACCACGCTGGTGACCTTTATCGGCATGTATGACCCGGTCGGTTTGGTCGGCACTGCCCGCGCCTCGACTGAATGGAACGGCGTCTATTGGGAATTGTATATCTTTATTGGCCTGCTGTTCTTTGTGTTTTGCTTCAGCATGGGCCGTTATTCGCTGTATCTGGAGCGCAAGCTCCGTCGTGAAAACCGTTAAGGAGTCCGAAGATGACCGAAGCCGCGCGCAATGCCATGGAAATCTCGGACGAGGTTGCCATTCAGATTAATGCGATGAATAAATGGTTCGGCGCGTTCCATGTTCTGCGTGATATCAACCTGACCGTCTATCGCGGCGAACGAATTGTTATCTGCGGCCCGTCCGGGTCCGGCAAATCAACGCTGATCCGCTGCATCAACCGGCTTGAGGAACATCAGGCGGGCACGATCATGGTGGATGGCACCGAATTATCGTCGGACCTGAAAAACATCGACAAGATCAGGTCGGAGGTCGGGATGGTGTTCCAGCATTTTAACCTGTTCCCGCATCTGACGATTTTGGAGAACCTGACCTTGGCCCCGATTTGGGTGCGTAAGACGCCCAAGAAAGAGGCTGAAGAAGTGGCAATGCATTACCTGCACAAGGTGAAAATCCCCGAGCAGGCGCTGAAATACCCCGGCCAGTTGTCCGGCGGCCAGCAGCAGCGCGTGGCGATCGCCCGGTCCCTGTGCATGAAGCCCCGGATCATGCTGTTTGACGAGCCAACCAGCGCCCTTGACCCCGAAATGATCAAGGAAGTTCTGGATACGATGATCGAACTGGCCGAAGAGGGCATGACCATGCTCTGCGTCACCCACGAGATGGGTTTTGCCCAAGCCGTTGCGAACCGGGTGATATTCATGGATCAGGGGCAGATCGTTGAACAAAACGAGCCGAAAGAGTTCTTTAACAACCCACAATCAGACCGGACCAAACTGTTCCTAAGCCAGATTTTGGGGCATTGATGTCAACCGAAGTCTTTGCCTGAAGGTCGGAGCCTCCGGCGGGGATATTTGCGCCCAAAAGAATGCGGAAGAAAGGCTTCAAAGTTCCTTTGGGACGATGAAATCCAGAACCATCGCGGTGCCATAGCCGACCTGGGTCCAGTCCGGCAGATCAAAGCCCGCGACCAGTGTGGCCCCGGTCGGATAGCGGGCAAAATCTGGCGACAGCGGTTTATGCGCCACAAGTCGGCTGGCAAGTTCGCCGATGCCGGGGTTGTGCCCGATCAACATCACGGTTTGCGCCGTCGCCCCGCGCAACACTGCCAGCATGACATCGGGCGAGGCGGCATACAGCGCAGGCTTCAGAACCAGAACCGGCCCGGACGGCAAGGCAGGGCCAACGGCGGCCCATGTTTCCTGGGTGCGCAAAGCATCCGAACACAGCACTTCGCCCGGAATATAGCCGCGCGAATCCAGCCATGCGCCCAGATCGGCGGCAGCGGCCTTGCCGCGGGCATTCAGCGGGCGGTCATGGTCGGGGGAATTGGGGTCGTCCCAGCTGGATTTGGCATGGCGGGTGAGGATCAGGCGCAGGGTCATGTTGGGTTGAACGCTTTCATATGGAACGCCAGTTGCTCTGACTGGCGCAGCCTTTGCCCCACAGGGCAGGCCCGCCGCACCAGACAGCCTGCGCCCATGCAACCTGAGCCAGCGCTGGTGTCAAGGAATGCTTTGCATTTGGGCACATCGTAGGGCTTTGCGCCCATCGCGCCGACCGGGCAGGCGGTCAGGCACGGGGCG
>JANOMH010000503.1:0-1726 GCA_031420215.1 Rhodobacterales bacterium
GCCATCAACGGGCGCGGCAACCGGTTCAGCGCATCCATTGCCCGGTCAAACCCAGCCTTGGGGCGGCCCTGCAGGCCCAATGTCCCTGCCCCCTCTGGCCGGTCAAACTGCGCCTTCAGCAGTGCCGCCAGAGCCTCGATCCGCCCGGTTTGGGCAGTCAAAAACGACATCAAGCCCATGATGCAACCCTTTCCCGGTGTTGCGCATCCGTCAGATGAAACCGGGGCGCAATAAACTCCTCGGCGCGCGCAATCCAGCCGCCCTTGCCGCCATCCTGACGACGGGCAAATTTGCGGCTGGTCGCACGGGCATCGGCCAAAGCGTAATAATAATTGCGTCGGGCAATGCCATATGCATCGGCGACATGGTCAGGTGCGGCGGCGGCGGCTGCATAGGCGGCGGCGATAGTTTTCGGGCCGATCACCCCATCGACACCAACATCAATCCGCATATCCCGGATCAGCCGCTGCAAAATCCGCACGGCATTGGCTCCGGCATTGACATACATATCAAACACCGCAGCCTGCAAAACCAATGGCAATTCCGCGATGCGCGGCCCACGAAAGTAATGTTCAACAAATATATCAATGGCTTTGGCAGCAGTCAGGGCGCGCACATCGGCCTGATCGACGCGGCCATCCCGGGTAAAATCAAGCCCCAGCCGCTGCAGCGTGCCCAACGTCACGCCATGGTTGGTGGCCCCACCCGGATCATCCCGGTCATTCACAAACCCACCTTCGCGGGCGACAATAGCGGCCGCAATTTGCCTGACAGTCTGCATGGAAACCCCCTTTGACTTTGGGGGCAGCGTCGGGGCAATTGATTAATTGGTTACTGCGCCAGCGTCCGGTGCTGCACAGGAACTCTGCCCGTTCATCATCTCTGCAGCTTCTGGTGGCACATAATCCTCGTCATGTTTCGCAAGGATTTCAATAGCTTCAAATGTGCCGTTAATGTATCGGCCCTGCCCGATCATCATTTGATCTTCGGCGAAAAGATCAGGCAACAGTCCCGCGAACGTCACGGGGATTGATGCCTTGCAATCGGTGACTGAGAACCGTATCTGCTCGCCCGCCCCCCGCACAAGCGACCCCACCTCGACCAAACCACCGATCCGAAACACTTCGGTTTCAGGCGGCGGTGTCGCGGCCAATTCGCTGGGCGACCGGAAGAACTGGAATGAGTCGTCCGGCAAAAACCACAACACCGTCAGAAGCCCGAGAATACACGCCCCGGCAATCGCCAGTATCTGCGTGCGTCGTTGTTTTTTCAAGGATTTCACGGAAACACCGGCGCCAGCATCAACCCCTGGGTCTCGGGCAGACCCAGCATCAGATTGGCATTCTGCAGCGCTTGGCCCGATGAGCCTTTGTTCAGATTATCCAAGGTCGACACCACCAAAGCCCGCCCCGGCAGCCGGTCGCCCGACACCCCGATATGGCAGAAATTCGAGCCCTGCACATGGCTCATTGCGGGGATTTGACCGAACGGCAAAACCACAATGAACGGCTCTTCAACATACCGGTAAACCAAAGCCTTATGAATGGCTTGCGGGTCACCCTTAAGGTAACATGACGCCAGAATACCGCGGTTCACCGGCACCAGATGCGGGGTGAACATGATCTGCACGGGGCGACCGGCCAGAGCTGAGAACTCCTGATCGAACTCGCCAAGATGGCGGTGTTTGCCGCCTTGGGAATAGCCCATCACATCTTCGGACCGCTCG
>JANOMH010000504.1:0-2175 GCA_031420215.1 Rhodobacterales bacterium
TAAGTGGCCAGACGGAAGCCTTTTTCCGGATCAAAGCGCTTGACCGCCTGCATCAGGCCGACGTTGGCTTCTGACACCACCTCGGCCTGCGGCAATCCATAACCGCGATAGCCCATGGCGATTTTCGCAGCCAGCCGCAGATGCGAGGTGACCATCCGATGCGCAGCTGCGGCATCCTCGTGGTCAACCCAGCGCTTGGCCAGCATGTATTCTTCTTCCGGCTCCAGCATCGGAAACTTGCGGATTTCCTGCAGATACCGGTTCAGGCCTTGTTCCGGCGAAGGTGCCGGAAGGTTTGCATATGTACTCATCTCTGTGTCCCCCTCCTTATGTTTAAGGGCTTAACATCGATATGGTCGCGTCATGACGAAAGGTCAAGACCACCTAGGCCAAATCTATGAATAAAGAATGAACGCTCATTCACTCCAACACAAGGCGGATTTCAGTGCGTTCACGCACATGCGATGGATCGTACAAGCCCAACTGCGCAGTGCTGCTTAAAGTTCCGGCATATTATGCGAATACGCCACTCTGACACGCAGAAATAAATTGCGTGGCAGAGTGGCGGGCCGGATTTCAAAGCGCCATGCGCTCTCCCAACTCGACCACACGGTTGCGCGGCAGGTGATAATATTCGGACGGATCCGCTGCCAGCCGCGACAAAAAGGCGTGGACCTGGTCCAGTATCCGCCCCAACCCGACCTGACCTGACGCAGTGATCCGCCGCCGCCCGAGGAAGAAAGTTGTCCGCGCCACATCGAACTTGAACCCCTCGCGCCGTGCATGGACCAAGGCCCGGGTGACATTCGGGGTTTCCATGAAACCGAATCGCAGGGTCAGGCGCTGAAAACCGGGGGTCAACTGCTCAAAGCTCACCCGCTCAGCCTCGGTCGCCATCGGCACACGAAGTGTTTCCACTGTCAGCAGGACCGATTGCTCGTGCCAGATACGGTTGTGCTTTAGATTGTGCAGCAAGGCCTGCGGCACATGTGCCGGGTCCGAGGTCAGGAAAAACGCGGTTCCCGGCACAACATGGGCCGATCCACGCTCGACCGAGGCGACAAATCCCGGCAGATCAACCTGCGTGCGCGCCGCCTTGGCCAGCAATTGCTGTGTGCCGCGCCACCAGGCCCACATGATCAACCCAACTACCGCAGCAATCAGCGCGGGCGCATAGCCCCATCCATGACCTTGGTCAGGTTAGCGGCCAGAAATGCCAGTTCCAGCGCTGCAATCGGGGCCGCGACCGCCAATGCAACCGGCACGCTTAACTTGCCCGCGTAGATCACATACAGCACCCAAAGCACCGTGGTGGTCACCATCGTGCCCGTCACGGCGATGCCGTAAGCCGATGCCAGTGCACCCGAGCTTTTGAACCCCAGCACCAGCCAGACAACACCGATCAGCAACAGCCAGTTCACCGTGCCGATATAAATCTGCCCGCTCTGCCCCGAAGAGGTGTGCTGGATGCGCAGTCGCGGCAACAGGCCCAGTTGGGCTGCCCCCCGCGCCATCGAAAAAGCCCCTGAAATTACCGCCTGGCTGGCAATTACGGTGGCTGCTGTGGCCAGAACCACCAGAACCCACAGCCATGCCTCTGGCACCATGCGGAAAAACGGGTCAGCAATCGCCTCTGGGTCGCGTAGCACCAACGCGCCCTGCCCCAGATAGTTCAGCACAAGGGCCGGAAATACCAAAGCAAACCACGCCGCCACAATCGGCTTGCGTCCAAAGTGACCAAGGTCGGCATACAAGGCCTCTGCCCCGGTCACGGCCAGAAACACCGCCCCCATGACCACAAAGGCAAAGCCCGGCTCGGTCAGCAACAATTCCACGGCCCACACCGGGCTGAAGGCGGCAAGGATCTGCGGATAGGCCACAATCTGCCAAAGCCCCAGTCCGGCCAGGGCAGCAAACCAAACCATCGTCACCGGTCCAAAGGCGGCAGACATCACCGCCGTGCCACGTGATTGCACCGCGAAGAGCACCACCAGAATGACCAACGTGGCCGGAATGACATATTGGCCAAGCGCAGGCACGATCAGCCCGGCCCCCTCGACCGCCTACAGGACCGAAATCGCGGGCGTAATCATCGCGTCGCCTGCAAACAGCGCCGCGCCGAAGATGGCCAGCACCAACACCGGCACAGTCCGGCGCCCGATAGCCAGCCGGACC
>JANOMH010000505.1:0-4200 GCA_031420215.1 Rhodobacterales bacterium
TCATGAAAAACACAAATACTCCCACGGGTGCAACGCACTGGTGGGAGGCGATCCTTGATCGGCGTCAAGGACCGGAGAGCATGGGGCTATCCGGGTATGGCCGGGGGATTACGCCGGGAGGGGGAGGTGAGTCAAGGGCGCAGGTTCTTTCAACTCCACCTCGACAAAGCTCATCACCTCTGTCCCGCCATTGATCACATTATGCTCGACCCCTTCGGCGCGGCGATAGGCGGTGCCTGCGGGGACCAGTACGTCGCGGGTGGCCCCACCGAGTTCGACAAGGCGCATCTGGCAATCGGTCAGGGTGGTGATCACATAGTCATGCCCGTGCCGATGCCAGCCGGTTTCAGCGCCGGGGGCAAAGTCGAGCCGTGTGACGCGGACGCGGGCATCGTCGATCAGGATGGTGGCGGTGCAGTTCATCGCGCGATCCAGGTGTTGATTGCGGCAGCCGTCTGACCCGCGCCATCGCCGTTAACGTAAACCTCGATCATGGGTGTCGCAGGGCTGCCATCGGTCCAGTGCAACACCGGACGGTGCATGGGCGTGACACGCCCCTTGCCACGCTTTCCGGAATTGCGGCTGAGCCGGGTTTCGATGTCGGCTTTGCTGACGCTGCCCAGCGGCCATTGGGTGGTGGTTGCGCGGCGCAGGCTTTTGACAAGGCGGGTGATTTGCCCGGATTGGCGGTCAAAAGTGACGGTTGTTCGCCGGACAAAGACCACCAGCGCCATGCCCCAAAGCGCCGCCCCGGCCAACCCGAGCAGCCCTGCACCGCGCCCCGCCAGCAGGGCTTGCAGCCCAAATCCGGCAAAGATCAGGATCAGAAGGACCAGTAGCCCGCCTAAAAGCCAGGGGCGGTCATCAAGGATCAGTTGGTCGGGGGTGTTGTGTGCAATCTTCATGCCCCCGACCTTGGCAGGAAATCAGGCGCGGCTCAACTGACCACGATTGGCGTACAGAATAGTGGCTGCCAAGACGCCCAGAACCAGCGCGGGCATGGCGGTGGGGCCGATCAGGAACAAATGCGCCAGAACTGCACCGATCGTGGTGCAAACCAGCAGCCCCGCCGCGATGGCCTGCATCCCCGGAACCCACAGCAAAACGGCGCTGCCGACCTCGATCAACCCGGTCACATATCGGAACCATTGACCGACGCCCACTTTGTCAAATGTGTCGACCATCATTCCAACGCCCATCAGCTTGGCCGTTCCTGCCGCCAGAAAGGCCAGGGTCAGCAGCCCGCGAATGACAAGAAGAATGGTGGCTTGGGTCTTTTCGTTCATGATGTCCCCATTATGTTAGGCATTCGGATGAGATGCGCTTGTCCATAAACTGCGTTGGGTGCATCATCGAACGCAACAGTGAATTGTGACCAGAAGATTGTGCATAATTGCACGATGAGGATAAGGCGCGATGGACAATTGGGATGAAATCCGCACGGCGTTTCAGGTCGCACGGATGGGCACGGTGTCCGGGGCCGCCGATATGCTGGGCGTCCATCATGCCACAGTGATCCGCCATATCGACGCGCTGGAGGGGCGGCTGGGCGTCAAGCTGTTCCAGCGCCATGCGCGCGGTTATACTGCGACCGAGGCCGGGTCGGACCTGCTGCAGGTGGCGCAGGCGACCGAGGATCAGTTCACCCAGCTGATCGGCCGGATCAGGGGCCGGGGCGAAGGCGTGGGCGGCGAATTGGTCGTCACCTCGCTGGCGCAACTGTCGCCGCTGCTGGCCCCGGCGCTGGCCGATTTCCAGCGCGAAAATCCGGGTCTGGTGATCCGCTATCTGACCGGTGAGCGGCTGTTCCGGCTGGAATATGGCGAGGCGCATGTGGCGATCCGGGCCGGTGCGGTGCCCGAGCAACCCGACAATGTGGTGCAGCCGTTTTTCCGGGGCGGCATCCGGCTGGCCGCTACTGCCGCCTATGTCGCCCGGCACGGTCTGCCGCAGAATGAAGCGGAACTGGCCGATCACTATTATGTCGGAGGTGATACTGTGGTGACCCGCGCACCTTTTTCTCGCTGGTTGCGTGACCGGGTCCCGGAAACCCGGCTTGTGTTCCGCACCGACGACCATCAGGCCCTGCTGAATGCAATTCTGGCCGGGGCCGGGATCGGGTTCATGCTGGATTGGGAATTCAAGCACCGCCCCGATCTGGTCGAGGTCTGGCCGATGCAGGACGAATGGCTTAGTCCGATGTGGCTGGTCACCCATGTTGACCTGCACCGCACAACCAAGGTGCAGGCGTTCCTCAGTTTCCTTAAAGGGCGGGCCAAGAGTTGGACCTGCTGAACAGCCAGGCTAACCGGGGTCATCTGGCGATGCTGGCCTTTTCAGCCTGTGTCGCCGGCTCGTTTTCGCTCGGCGGGCTGGTCGCGAATGAGATTGCGCCGGATGTGATGACCACCCTGCGCCTGTGGCTGGCTGCCGTGGTTCTGGGCGGGGTGGCGCTGGGCACCACCGGCCTGCCGCGCAAGGCGTTTCAGGGGGTCTGGCGCTATGTCGTGCTCGGGTTTCTGTATGGTCTATACTTCGTGCTGATGTTCGAGGGATTGAAAACCGCGCCCCCGGTCAGTGCTGCCGCCGTGTTCACCATGACCCCGCTGATGGCCGCCGGGTTCGGCTGGCTGCTGCTGCGCCAAAGGCTGACCGGTCGGATGGCGTTGGCCTTGGCTATCGGCGCGGCGGGGGCGGTCTGGGTGATTTTTCGCGCTGATATCGCCGCTGTATTACGGTTTCAGATCGGTCCGGGCGAGCGGATTTATTTCATCGGTTGTGCGGCCCATGCGTTTTACGCCCCCTTGGTTCGTCGGCTGAACCGGGGAGAGCCTGCTTTGGTGTCGTCCTTTGGCACCGTGGTGGCCGGAGCGCTGCTGTTAACGGTCTGGAGCTGGCGTGACCTGTGGGCCGTGGACTGGGCGGCCTTGCCGGCGATTGTCTGGATTACGCTGGCCTATTTGACCGTATTCGCCACCGCCGCCTCATTCGTGCTGATGCAATTCGCCAGCCTGCGCCTGCCCGCGGCCAAGGTGATGGCCTACACCTATCTGGTCCCCAGCTGGGTGATCCTGTGGCAACTGGCCCTTGGCGGGGCGGTGCCGGTGATCTGGGTCTTGGGCGGGGTTGGGCTGACCGTGCTGGCGCTACTGTTGTTGCTAAGGGACGAAGCGCCTTTGGTGCAGCCCGTTCAACCCTAAACTTCGCGCAGTTCTGCCGCCAGAAACCGCTCGAACCCGTCCAGATCCAGCGCCTCCATCTGGCCAAAGCCCTGCATCCAGACCGAAGCCTCACGCAGGGCGTCGGGTTCCAGCTTGCACCATTTGACCCGGCCACGCTTTTCCTGACTGATCAACCCCGCCTCGGCCAGCAATGTCAGGTGTTTCGAGATCGCGGCCAGTGACATGGCAAAGGGTTCGGCCACGTCGGTGACGGCCATGTCATCCTCAAGCAACATGGCAAGGATCGCCCGGCGGGTCGGGTCGGACAGGGCGGCAAAGACGGTATCGAGGTGCTGGGTCATGTGCGGCAGTCAATGAAGTTCTGCGGGAAACGTCAACCATATGGTTGAATATCATTGCCAGGGGCCGCCTCGTGCTCTGAACCGGAGTTCACCAGGAATAGTCAGCAATATCAATGAAATTCCGCCGATTTTGGAGTGCTTGACTCAGGCCGCCCGCCCGCATAGCACCATGCCAACTGACGAGAGGGAATTCACCCGATGTCCGAGCCCGATGACGATGCCGCAACCGCCGCCCGACGCCAGTCGCTGGAGCAGCGGATTGCCAAAGCCAAGGGGCCGGAGCGGGCAAAGGACCACTCCGAAGAACACTACTCGCAGGCCAATCTGGCCTGGCGCATGGTGATCGAATTGGTGGCCGGTCTGGGGATTGGTTTCGGCATTGGATACGGGCTGGACCGGCTTTTCGGGACCTTGCCGATTTTTCTGGTGCTGTTCATCTTTCTGGGGCTGGCGGCAGGGATCAAAACCATGCTGCGCTCGGCCCAGGAAGTGCAAAGAAAGCAGTTGGCTCACGAGGCCAGCAAACGCGAGGGCGACTAGATGGCTGAGGAAGCGCAAGGCGAAGGCGGATTGGTGTTTCACCCGCTGGACCAGTTCATTGTCAAGCCGCTGTTCGGCGACGGGCCGATTGCGTGGTATACCCCCACGAACGTGACCCTGTGGATGGCGATTGCCGT
>JANOMH010000506.1:0-9734 GCA_031420215.1 Rhodobacterales bacterium
ACCGTGCCGCGCGCCGCTGATCTGGCCCGCGTCGCCGTTGCCGTCCGGCCCGACCTGCTGTTTGTCGTTGGCACCGAAGTTCCGCCGCCCGGGGGGGCCCGCGACGAGGACCATACTGATATTCCCGCGACCACCCCCGCCGCTGCCCGCGCCACGCTGGACGCGCATATGCAGGCTTTTGCCGATATTGGCGAGATTGGCGGCCTTGTCGTGCAACCCGGCGTCGAGTTTTCGCCGATGTCCGTGCATCATCTGCCGATGTCCCGCGATCCCGGCCTGAAAGCGG
Source organism: Rhodobacterales bacterium (assembly GCA_031420215.1). Lineage (GTDB taxonomy): Bacteria > Pseudomonadota > Alphaproteobacteria > Rhodobacterales > Rhodobacteraceae > JANOMH01. Next base: position 287 of record JANOMH010000506.1, read on the forward strand.
CCATCGCGCATCATCCCAGGGTTTGTTTTGAGGCACATTCGACCGATTACCAGCACGCCGCCGTGTTCCCCCGGCTGGCCGAGCTGGGCTTTGCGTTTCAAAAAGTCGGCCCCGCCCTGACCTTTGCCTATCGCCGGGCGGTCTATGCCTTGGATCAGTTGCGCGCCGATGCAGGCTGGAGCGAACCGGTGATCCGGCCCGAGATGGAGCGGATCATGCTGGCAAGCCCCGCCTATTGGCAGGGCCATTATCACGGCAATGCGGCCAGCGTTCGCCTGCAACGCCATTACGGGCTGGCCGACCGGATCAGGTATTATTGGCCGCAGGCGGGCGCACAAAAGGTCGTGGCCCGGCTGCTGGTCGATTTGGAAAACCGCGCATTGCCCACCCCGCTGCTCTGGCAGCATTTCGCGCCACAGGTGTTGGACCGGGCCGCAGTGATTGGCGGGCCGCTGCCGCAAGCGCTGATTGCCGCACAGATCGAACTGGCGCTGGACCCTTATTTCTTTGCCGCTGACAGGGCGGACCGATGACCGCGCCGGTCTGGATCATCCCCGATCAGGTGTTTGACGGCGCGACTTTGCGTGGGGGTATGGCATTGCAGTTCAACGACGATGTCGTCACGGCGGTTCAGGCCGAAACGACCCTGCCTGCGGCGCATAAGGTGCATAAGATCAAAGGCATCATCACCCCCGGCCTGATCGATTTGCAGGTCAATGGCGGCGGCGATGTGCTGCTGAACCAGATGCCCACCCCTGCCGGAATGGCCACGATCGCCGCCGCCCATCGCCGCTTTGGCACTGTCGCGATCCTGCCGACGCTGATCACCGATGCGCCCGAGGTGCTGGGCCATGCCGCCGGGGCTGCGATTGCCGCCAAGGGGCAATCCGGGATCATTGGCCTGCATATCGAGGGGCCACATATCTCGGTCGCTCGCCGTGGCACCCATGCGGCATGCTTTGTGCGGCCGCTGGACGAGACGACGATGAATATCGTGCGCGGGCTGCGCGCCGCCGGGATTGCGGTGATGATCACGCTGGCCCCCGAGGCGGTCAGCCCCGGCCAGATTGCTGCCCTTGCTGCCACAGGGGCGGTCGTGTCGATTGGCCATTCGGATGCAACCGCCGACTTGACCCGCATGGCTTTGGCCGAAGGGGCCAGCTGTTTCACCCATCTTTTCAATGCGATGTCACCGATGCTAAACCGCTCTGCCGGGGTCGTGGGAGCGGCAATCAATTCGACCGCTCCTGCCGGGATCATCTGTGACGGCATACATGTGGCCGATGAAATGGTCGGTCTGGCGATCCGGGCGCGCCCCCTGCCCGACACCATGTTTCTGGTGTCGGATGCGATGTCGACTGTCGGCGGATCGGATCACTTCACGCTGTATGGACAGACGATCTGGCTGCGCGACGGGCGGCTGGTGAATGACGAAGGGTCATTGGCGGGCGCCCATGTGACCATGGCCGAAAGCCTGCAGCGGTTGGTGAATGTGGTCGGCGTGCCCGCTGAGGCCGCCCTGCGGATGGCGGTGACCGTGCCCGCGCGCGTGATCGGTCGGCCCGATCTGGCACGATTGGAGGGGCGGGCGCTGGCCGATCTGCTGCTGCTGGATGCCCAGTTTGGTGCGACACCGCTGCAGGGTAGGCTGACAGCATTGGCTTCGCAGGCTTGAAATCCACTGCCGATCGGGTAAGCCCAGCGCATGGCATCTGATCCGTTCTCTGGTGATCTGAACCGCCCGCTGGTTCTCGGGGCCTCGGGCCGGATCGGTGCGGGGTTTCAACGCCTTGCGGCGGCGGGGTTATGGCCGGGGCCGCTGCCATTGTGGCAAGTTCGGGACCGGGCCAGTGCCACCGCAAGTCAGGTAGTTTGGGATATTCTGGCCAGTGATCCGCCGGCTTTCGGACCAGTGTCGGGGATCATCGCTTTGGCAGGTGTGGTGCGCGGTGATCTGGGTCTGAATACCGCGTTGGCCCTTGCCGCAATTGAACTGGCGCGCAAGATCGGCAGGCCGGTCCTGCTGACCTCATCCGCAGCCGTTTATGGCCGGATCAGTGAACCGGCCGACGAGGATGCCACTTGCGCCCCGATCAGCCCTTATGGCCATGCCAAACTTGCGATGGAACAGGCTGTAGCCCGGCGGTTGCGCGAAATGGGGCCGGATGCGCCACCTTGTTGCATCTTGCGGATCGGCAATGTTGCTGGCGCGGATAGTTTGCTCGAGGCCACTGCGCGTGGGCCGGTGACTCTGGACCAGTTCAGCGATGGGCAGGGGCCGGTGCGGTCTTATATCGGGATGCAGACTTTGGCGCAGATGATGGTGCAGTTGATTGGATTGGCCGCCAGTGGGTGCGGCCTGCCGCCGGTGTTAAATATGGCGGCACCACTACCAGTCAGGTCAACTGAACTGTTGCGCGCCGCACAGGTCCGCTGGTCTTGGCGGACAGCTCCTGCACAGGCCCTGCCCCGGGTCGTGCTGGATACCCGCCAATTGGCCGCACTTGTTCAACCCGACCCGCTTTCATCTGATCCCGCAGAACTGGTCCGGCAGGCCCGGTTGGCCGGGTGGACATTGCAATGACTTTGTCCAAGCGCCTGTTTGATCTGGGGATTTCGGCCCTGCTGGGCACGCTGCTGTCGCCACTGATGCTGCTCTTGGCCGTCATCTTGTTGCTGATCGAGGGACGACCTGTGTTCTATGTGGCTGAACGGATGAAATCCCCGCACCGCAGCTTTGGCCTGATCAAATTCCGCACAATGCGTCTGCACGCGGATACTGGGGGAGTGACCGGCGGCGACAAATCGGACCGGATGTCGCGCCTGCACCGGTTCCTGCGCCAGACCCGCGCGGATGAGTTGCCGCAGCTGTGGAATGTGATCCGGGGCGACATGAGCCTTGTCGGTCCGCGCCCGCCGTTACGCCGCTATGTAAAAGCATTTCCGGATTTATATGCACAGGTTCTGCGCAGCAGGCCGGGTGTCACCGGCCTTGCCAGTCTGGTGTTTCATGCCCATGAAGAACGGCTTTTGGCCGCCTGCCAAACCCCGGCCGAGACCGATGCCGTATATAGCCGGCGCTGTGTCCTGCGCAAAGCCCGGCTGGATTTGATCTATCAATCCCGCCGCAACTTGTGCTTTGACCTGCTGCTGGTCCTCGGCACCGCCGCCAAGCCATTTCGCCGGAAATCCCACTAGAACCCGTCGGGGCGGGGCTGCTGCATATTTTTTCAGCACCGGTCGCCTTTGAATTTCACCTTTACGGCGAATGTGTTAAGGTAGGGTTGAAGAGTTTGCCGCAAGTCGCTTATGAACCACGGCAAGAAATACACACAAAAGGGCAAGACCTCTCTTTTGCGGCCTTGCGTTACGCACCCGTTGATCATCGCTTTTCTCGAGTTGCGTGGCGGGAAACATGGGTCGGCGCGGTTTTGGGATTAGAATGCTAAGACTGATTAACAACATTGACCGGCGTCACAAGCAGACGATTGTCTTGTGTATCGATATCGGCTTGGTCCCGATTGCGCTGATCCTCGCTTTTTCCTTGCAAATGAATGGCTTACCGCCATTTGGAAGCGGCACTTTGGATTGGTTGGCGCTGCCATTGCTGATGCTGATTGCAGGTCTGCTGAGCATGGCGATGGGGATCAACCGGATCCAGCTGAAATCCTATGAAAGCCGCGCCATCGGGTTGACGGCTGTGCATGCTGTCATCATGGGCATTGCCACGGCCACGCTGGATGATCTGGCGAATTATGGCACTGCCCTTGCCACCTTTATCAACTTTGTCATCGTCTATTTTCTGCTGGCCGTCGGCCTGCGGATGATCGTGCTACAGCTCTTGCTGGTCTTTTATCGCCATGGCAAAACCCAGTATCGGGTGCTGATCTATGGGGCCGGGCGGACCGGGCGACAGTTGGCCGCGGCTTTGCGGACGGATGATACGATTTCGCCGGTCGCCTTTGTCGATGACAACAAGGCGCTGCAATCGACCATAGTGCAGGGGCTGACCGTCTATTCGCCGATTGCCATCCAGACCCTGGTGCGGGAACGCAATGTGGACCGGGTTTTGCTGGCCATGCCTTCGGTGTCGCGCCCGCGTCTGGCTGAAATCTCCAGCAGGCTGGAGGATCTGGGGCTGGTCGTGCAGGCCTTGCCGTCGTTTGCCCAGCTGACCGGCAACCAGCCTCTGGTCCAGCAGCTGCAACCGGTGGTGCCCGGCCGGTTTCTGGGCCGAGCCCCGTTGGACGGCGAATTGTCAGGGGGTGCCGAAACCTATGTCGACCGGTCGATCCTGATCTCAGGCGCGGGCGGCACTATCGGGTCAGAGCTTTGCCGTCAGTTGATGGAGATGCTGCCCAAACGGCTGGTCCTGTTCGAAATCAGTGAGCTGGCCCTGTACAATCTGGAGCTGGAGCTGGCCGTGCTGGCCAAAAAGGCCGGAGTGCAGATTGTGCCAGTGCTGGGTTCTGTCGCTGATGCAGCGTTGCTGCGCCGGGTGATGGCGAAATATGCAGTCGAAGTTGTGCTGCATGCGGCAGCTTACAAACACGTGCCCCTTGTCGAAAGCAACCCTGCGGCTGGATTGACCAACAATGTGTTGGGCACCCAGACAATCGCGTTGGTTGCTGGTGAAATGGGCGTGCGCCGGTTCATCCTGATTTCCAGTGACAAGGCCGTGCGCCCTAAAAATGTCATGGGCGCGTCCAAGCGGATGGCAGAGATTGTCGTGCAGGATTTGGCCAGCCGGTCGAATTCCACTGGCGGCGGCACGATCTATACTATGGTCCGGTTTGGCAATGTGATCGGCTCGTCCGGCTCGGTCATCCCGCTGTTCAATGACCAGATTGCCCGTGGCGGCCCCGTCACCCTGACCCACCGCGATGTCACCCGGTATTTCATGACCATCCCCGAGGCCGCCCGGCTGGTTCTTGTCGCGGGTGGCTTTGCCCATGGTGGTGATGTGTTTGTGCTGGATATGGGCGATCCGATCCCGATCAATGACCTGGCCCGCCAGATGATTGCCGCGGCTGGCTATACTGTCCGCGACGAGGCCAATCCGCATGGCGATATTGATATCGTCCTGACTGGTCTGCGCCCCGGCGAAAAGCTGCACGAGGAACTGCTGATCGGCGAGGGGCAGATTACCACCCCACACCCGAAAATCCTGCAAGCCCGCGAGGCGCATCTGAGCCAGATCGAAGTGGCCGCTGCCCTGAAAGCCTTGCGTGCCGCGATTGTAGATGCGGACGAAGCCGTGTTGCGCGCCGTCATTGCCCGCTGGGTGGAGGTTGATCTCGCCTTTGTCACCATGGCAGATGCCGGAAACACCCCAACCGGCTGATCGACCTTGAACTTTGCCCCCTGATGTAATTTGGCTTTGCGCAAAGCGCGAAGGGCACTATTTTGACCAATTTCATCTTTGCCGATGTCTGGACATTCACCGCCATCGCCATTGCCATCATCCTGACGGGGTTTTCCAAGGGCGGCATGGCGGGCGTCGGTGTGCTGGGCGTGCCGGTCATGGCCCTGGTCATGCCGCCAGTACAGGCTGCCGGGATACTTTTGCCGATCCTGCTGGTGTCAGACGCAATCAGCCTGTGGACGTGGTGGGGATGGTGGGACAAGCGGACGTTGGCCCTGATGTTGCCCGGGGCATTGCTCGGCATAGGCGTTGGCTGGCTGACTGCTGCCTATGTGTCCGACGATGCGGTGCGACTGATAGTTGGCCTGATCGCATTGGTGTTTGTCCTGCGCTGGCTGACCGCCAGCAAAGAACGCCGCGCCACCGCAATGCCACATAACCCACCGGCCGCAGGGTTTTGGGGCACAGTCACCGGCTATACCAGCTTTGTCGCCCATGCCGGGGGCGTGCCGTTTCAGGTGTATACGATGCCTCTGAACATGGACCCCAAGCTGCTGACCGGCACGTCGGTCGTGTTTTTTGCCCTGCTGAACGCGATCAAGCTGGTTCCTTATTTCGCCTTGGGCCAATTCGACAGCACCAATCTGGCCACTTCAGCCATTCTGGCCCCACTTGTCATCATCGCCACCATCGGCGGCGCGGCCCTGATCAAACGGATGCGCCCGGCGGTGTTTTACCCGCTGACCTATGGGTTGATCCTGTTAGTTTCCTTCAAACTGATCTGGGACGGGATTGCAGGGGTCTTGGCGGGCTGATATTGCCGCGTTAGCGCCAACATCAGGCTGACATTGCCCTGTGATCCGCGCACAATCATTTCGAGTCGCATCATGGGAGGTGAAATATGGTCATTCGCACGGTAGTCTGGGGCGAAAACGTCCACGAGCAGACCAATAAAACCGTTTCAGACATCTATCCCAAGGGCATGCACCAGTGCATTGCCGATGCGCTGAACACCGACACCGGGATTTCGGCGACCACTGCCACCTTACAGGAACCCGAACATGGCCTGCCCGCCGACCGTCTGGCCGAAACGGACGTGCTGGTCTGGTGGGGTCATGCCGCGCATGGCAAGGTCGAGGATGCCGTGGTCGAGCGTGTGGCCGAGGCGGTCTGGTCCGGAATGGGTCTGATCCTGCTGCATTCCGCGCATTTTTCCAAGATTTTCAAAAAGGTCATGGGCACCCCCTGTAACCTGACCTGGCGCGAGGCGGGCGAACGCGAACGCCTGTGGGTCACGTCCCGCCACCATCCGATTGCCCGTGGTCTGCCCGAGCATTTCGAGCTGGAGCAAGAGGAAATGTATGGCGAGCCGTTTGGCGTGCCGGACCCACTGGAAACCGTGTTTGTCAGCTGGTTTCAGGGCGGCGAAGTGTTCCGGTCCGGCCTGACCTATAAACGTGGCGCGGGCAATGTGTTTTACTTCCGCCCCGGACACGAGACCTATCCCACCTATCATGACGCCAATGTGCAGACCGTCCTGCGCAACGCAGTGAACTGGGCTCATAATTCCCAACCCCGTGTGCAGAACGTGACCAATGCGCCGAATGTCCCGGTCGAAGTGGCGCTGGAGCCGATTACCCATCGCGGCCCGAAACTGCATGCGGCTGGCGAGGAGGGTTTGCGATGAAAGATGTCCGTATTCTGATCGTCGGCACCGGCGGCATGGCCAAGGCCCATGCAGAGGCCTATGCCGCCATCGAAGGTGTCAAAGTCGTCGCTGGCGTTGATAATAACGCGGATCGCCTTGCCGCGTTCAACGCCACCCATCACATCGAACACGGCTTTGCCTCGGTCGCCGATGCGATTGCCTGGGGCCAGTTTGATGCGGTGTCGAATGTCACCCCAGACCCGGTGCATTACCCTACCACCATGCCGCTGTTGGCTGCGGGCAAGCATGTACTGTGTGAAAAGCCGTTGGCCGCGAACTACGCCCATGCCGCCGAAATGGCAGCGGCGGCCGCCAAGGCTGGCGTCGTCAATATGGTCAACCTGTCCTACCGCAACGGGGCTGCCTTGATGGAGGCCGCTCGTCTGGTCTCTGCTGGCACCATCGGCGAGGTCCGCCATTTCGAGGCGTCGTATTTGCAAAGCTGGCTGACCCAGCCCGCCTGGGGCGAATGGTCCGAGCAAAGCCAATGGCTCTGGCGGCTGTCATCGGCCCACGGGTCGATGGGTGTGCTGGGCGATATCGGCGTGCATATTCTGGACTATGCGACGTTGGTTGCAGGCTCGGCCGCGTCAAACGTGTCCTGCCGGTTGACGACGTTTGACAAGGCGCCGGGCGGTAAAATCGGCGAATATACCCTCGATGCCAATGACAGCTTTGTCATGCATCTGCGGCTGGCCAACGGCGCGTCTGGTGTGATCCACGCCAGCCGGATGGCATCCGGGCATTTCAACGACCTGCGGTTGCGGATTTATGGCACCAAGGGCGGGCTTGAGGTTGGGTTCGAAAACGCAGTCAGCACCCTGCGCGGGTCGATTGGTGAGGATATGCTGACCCCCACATGGCGCGACCTGCCTACGCCGGCGGTACAGACGAACTACGAACGGTTCATCGCTGCCGTGCGGGCGGGCACCCAAGTGCTGCCCGATTTCGCACGGGGCGCGCAGTTGCAACAGGTGCTGGATCTGGCGGTTGAGTCGGACAAACAGAAGTCGGTCGATCTGGCGGTTTAAATGACCGACCTGTGCTTGCTTTTCGAGACATTGGGCGGCACTCTGTCGCCCAATGCATTGAAAACAGGCCAGTCATGACCCAGGGTGCGACCCCCGCGATTTATTTCCATCCCGACGCGGTCGAAGGCACGGGCAAAGACCTTGTGGGCCGGCGGTCTGCGGGGCAAAGTTTCCTTAAAGGGTTCCTGCGCCATTGCCCCGGCCCGGTGATCAAAGCCGTCACCGATGGGCCAAACGGGGCCAAGGCATTCCGCGAGGCTGCTGCCTCTTTGGGCGAAACCCGGCCTTTGGAAGTGGGCATGCTCTGCGACGGGTCCGATTTCACCCAGCCCGGCACGGTGTTTTTCCCCGCCCCCGGATACCGCAATGCCGCATGGCTGCGGCAAAGGTTTGGCAATACCTCGTGCTCTTTGGTCGGACTTACCCATACCGTTTCAACCCGCCGGGTGATCGAAGGGTTGCATAATCTGATGATCGAACCGGTCGAGGACTGGGATGCGCTGATCTGCACCTCCCATGCCGTCAAATCCGTCGTCGCCCGGCAGTTTGATCTTGAGGCTGAATTCATGCGCCAACGGTTCGGCGCGACCCGCGTGCCGCTGCCGCAACTGCCCGTCATCCCGCTGGGCATCGAAACCGACGATTTTACGCCGGAACCGGGCGCGCGCGAACGGATGCGCGCTGAACAACAGACGCCGGATGATGCTGTGGTGGTGATGACCATGGGCCGGCTTTCGGTGGTCGAAAAGGCGAACCCGCTGCCGCTGTTCCTCGCGCTCGAAGATGTCGCCCAACGCGCGGGCAAGCCTGTTCATCTGTGGATGGTCGGTTGGGCCAGCAGACCCGAGGAAGAGGCGTTGCACCGCGATGGTGCCGCCAAACTGTGCCCCTCGGTCAATGCCCGGATCATTGACGGGCGTTCCGCCGATATCCGCCGCAATATCTGGGCCGGGGCCGACATTTTCACCCTGCCTGCGGACAGCATTCAGGAAACATTCGGGCTGGTCCCGGTCGAGGCGATGGCCGCGGGCCTGCCTGTGGTAATGCCTGATTGGGATGGGTTCCGCGATACCGTGGCACATGGCGTCTGCGGCATGTTGATCCCCACCCGCATGGCCCCGTCCGGTGCGGGCGAACAGATTGCCCGGCGGTTTGCTGACAGCCGCGATGCCTATCTGAACTATCTGACCTTGGTGCAAAGCTATATCCAGATTGATGTGCGCGCCTATGCGCAAGCCTTGGCGGCTTTGGTCGCCGATGCGGGCCTGCGCATACGGCTGGGCGATGGGGCCATGCAGCACGCGCGGGCGCTTTTCGACTGGCAGGCAGTCATTCCGCAATATC
>JANOMH010000507.1:0-2062 GCA_031420215.1 Rhodobacterales bacterium
CGTTCTTTGGCCGGGATCAAACGGCTTCAGACGCGCTGATCGACGAAATCGCGATAGGTTGCCGGCCCGAGGCCGAGGCTGATCCCGAGGAGCGTGTGATGCGCGCTTTGCGTGTGACGTAAGCGGTGCGCCAGTCACACGTTGACGGCGGAATTCCAGGGCAGCAGGTCGTCGATCTGGCTTTGTTTGTGCCCGTTGACGATGGCGGTGAGTGTGGCGGTCAGATAGGCATGGGGCTCGATGGCGTTGAGTTTGCACGTTTCGACCAGCGACGCGATGGTGGCCCAGTTTGCGGCACCGGCGTCATGGCCCGCGAAGAGGGCGTTCTTTCGGTTCAAGGCGATGGGTCGGATGGTTCGCTCGACGGTGTTGTTGTCCATCTCGATCCGGCCATCTGCGAGGAACAGTCGAAGGCCAACCCAGTATTTTGCGATGTATTTCAACGCCTCGCCCAAAGGGGATTTGGCGGACACGCGGGCACGGTGGTGGGTGAGCCATGTCTCGAAGTCGGCGATCTTTGACGCTGACTGGTCTTGGCGGATGGCGAGGCGGGCTTCAGACGACAAACCCCTGATCTCGGCTTCGATCTTGTAGAACTCGGCGATGCGTTTGAGCCCGTCTTCGGCGATAGGGGCGGTGCTGTTACGGGCGACTTCAAAGAGTTTGCGGCGGGCATGGGCCCAACAATAGGCAAGCTGGATGGCTGGACCGGTTCGTTCGGGCTGGATCAGGCGGTTATACCCCGCGTAGCCATCGACTTGCAGGATGCCAGTGAAGCCCTGCAAAATGGTGTCGGCATATTGCCCGCTGCGCCCGGGCGCATAGGTGAAGGCTACGCCCGGCGGGGCTGCACCGCCCCAAGGTCGATCATCCCGGGCGAGTGCCCAGAAGTATCCGGTTTTGGTTTTGCCCGCCTTTGGATCAAGCACTGGGGCCCGGGTCTCGTCCATGAACAGCTTCTGTGATCGCTTCAGATCGGCAATCAGCGCGTTGAACACCGGCTTCAGCTCATAGGCCGCTTTGCCGACCCAGGCGGCTAAGGTCGAGCGGTCCAGAACGATGCCTTGGCGGCTGTAAATCTGGGCCTGCCGATACAACGGCAAATGGTCGGCGTATTTGCAGACCAACACATGCGCCACGGTCGCCTCGGTTGGCATACCGCCCGAGATCAGACGCGCCCGGGCCGGAGCTTGCACCACACCGTTCGAACAGGACCGGCAGGCATACTTCGGACGGCGGGTGACGATGACCCGGAACTGGGCCGGGATCACGTCGAGGCGCTCTGACACGTCTTCACCGATGCAATGTAAGCCGCCACCGCAGACGCAGATCTGCGTATCTGGCTCGATCACTTCCTCAACACGCGGCAGGTGTTTGGGCAAAGAGCCGCGATTGGCGGCACGCGGGCTGGAAACGGCCGGTTTGGGCGTCACCTCGCAAGTCTCTTCCTCGGCCTTGATCATGGCAATGCCGGTCTCGATATCTTCGAGTGCCAGTTCGAACTGATCCGGGTCGCTCTTCTCGGATTTACGCCCGAACATCGCTTGTTTGAAGGCTGCGACCAGCAGTTCCAGACGCGCGTTGCGGGCATGAACGGCGATTACAATCGCCTTCAGCGCGGCAACATCATCAGGAAGGTGGGCCATGTTCAGCATGGGCAAAGAATAGCAAATCCACGCGGGATTTACCCATGTAATCAACGTGGTGATTCATCTTGTCGCAGCTATTCCACCGCCATCGGCGCACGCACTTCGACCGCCCGGACCCGCCGCCAATCCAACCCCGAGAACAGCGCTTCGAATTGCGCATGGCATAGGTTCATCACCCCGTCCTTGATCGCAGGCCAAGTGAATGTGTGTTCCTCCAGCCGCTTATAGGCCATCACCAGACCCGTCCCGTCCCAGTAAAGCAGCTTCAGCCGATCCGCCCTGCGCGACCGGAACACGAACACAGTGCCCGTGAACGGATCCTTGTGCAGTTCATTCTTCACCAGCGCCGCCAATCCATCATGGCCTTTGCGAAAGTCGATCGGCTTGGTCGCCACCATGATCCGCACCCGGTT
>JANOMH010000508.1:0-18469 GCA_031420215.1 Rhodobacterales bacterium
CAAGCCGGGCGAAACCTTGTTGCTTGACGCTGTGGACAACCGCGAGGTTATGGTGTCGCGGGGCGAACTGATCATCTCGACCCTGAAAACCAGCACGCCACTGTCCCAAGGGCAGCGGATGGATCTGGTCAATTCCTTGCCAACCCTGTTGGTTAACCCGTCGCAGGACGAGGTCGAGGTGATTCTTGTCACCCTGCTCGGGCCACGCAAGATCGCCATACCGGAAGCAGATGCTATGGATTTTGTGCCCGAGGTCATCCCGCTGTATGCATAAAGCCAGACCCGCAGATCGGCGCGACGGGCGCCCAAACCAGGACAAGCGGTGGCTGATTTCAGCCATCGCTTTTCTGGCGTTTGGGGCCCTGCCTGCCGCTGCGGTCTCGGACGAGGTGCCGCTTGAGGTGGTCCATGGTGTGCCCGATCAGATCAGCATTGACCTGGTCGCCCAGCTTGAGCAGTTGCAGGCGCTGTTGGCCGCCCCCGGAGCCGCAGTTCAGTCGAATGCCGCATTGATCGAGGCGGCGGGATTGTCGGCGTTGGTCCGGTCTGCCGACTTCAGCACGGCAGGTGCCGCCGAAAGCCGTCCAGTTACGTCCCGCCCTGTCGAAGTGACCCGGTTCAACATGCGCCTGGCGTTGACTCCGCTGACGCAAGCCTTTGGCGCCGATGACAATGCCAGTGTCATTGCCGCCCAAACCACGCCGGACGGCACCGCTTTGGTGATCAACAAAGGCGATGCAAGTTTTGCCGATCTGCAGGCCGCTTCGGGGGCGGGTGTCACCGGCGCGCTGACCCTGCGCCAGCCGCTGATCATCATGGCCGGGGCCAGCCTGTCGCTGGTCACCGGGGATGTTCTGCAGCTCAGCCGGCCCGACGGGGCCTTTGTAGTGAATTTTGGCCATCTGGAGATTCGCGGCGGCACGATTGCCGCGACCGGCGACGCCAACCCGCTGGCGCGCAATTTTGCCCCCTTTGTGACCACGGCCGAGGCTGGCACCCTGAACATCCAGGGTGGTCATATTTCCGGGCTGGGCTTTGGCGAAACGCTGAAATTTTCGGGCTTTTCAGTGATGCGGTCGGTCCTGCAAATCCCTGACAGAGCCAACCGGATCGAGAATGCAGAGTTTGAGGACAACTTGTCGGTATCCATCAGCGGCGATAGTGACCTGCTGCTGCGCGGCAATCGCTTTCATGACATGCGCGGCCCGTCCCTGATCCTGTCGCGGACCAAAGCGGCGCGGGTCGTGTCCAATCTGTTTTTCGGCGCGATGCCGACCAATGCGATTCGGCTGGAAAGCGGATCTTCTTTCGGGCTGATCGCAGGCAATATCGTGCTGGGTGGCGAACGGGCGGGCATTGTGGTGCGCAGTGACAGCCCAGATGCAACAGTGTCGCAAAACATCGTCTGGTCCCGCGATGGCGGCGGCATTGCCCTGATTACTGCCGACTGCAGCCGGGTCTATGAAAACCTCGTCATCGGCAATGCCCAAAAGGGGATCGAGGTGCGGGACAGTCTGGCCGCAATCCTGCGCCAGAACATGGTGTTCAGCAATGACAGTGCCGGGATATGGGTGTCGGACCAACCCGACGGGGCGCAGACCCGGTTGACCGGCAATATTGTATCGTTCAACGGGGCCGGACTGGCTGGGGCCGATACAGAGCTGATCCTGATGGAAGGCAATGATTTTTCCAAACAATACCAGCAGTTTCTGAGCGGTGATCTGGCCTTGCTCACTGCCGATGTCGCCCGCAACATGACCGGCATCGCCCCTTTTGTGCTGGCTTCGGCTGGCCATTCGACGATTTTGCCTTCAGCCTTAACGGATGAGGGCACCTGTTCCGACTAACCAAGAAAGGCCAGATAAATGGCTCATCGGGTAGTGAAATTCTTGTCTGTTCTGATCGTTGTCGCCCTGCCGCAAACCCTGCGGGCGCAGTCGCTGACCTATGCGCACCAGTTGACCCTACTGATGCCGCCTGATCCGGCAGACCGGCAGATCAGTGTCGTGGTCACGCCGGGGCGGGCCAGCAATTACGGATTGACCGAGGCGCTGAAACTGGCCCGCACTGCGATGCTGCAAGGGCAGGACATCAGCCCGACCGATCTGCGCGCTTTGGCGGACCACAATGACGGGTTGGCCGCACAGAAATATGTGCGGCTGCTGTTGGCAGACCCCACAGCGACCCCCTCTGACATTGCCTATTATGCCACTATTGCAGTGGCCACGGGCCGGGTTTGGACCCTGCCCGATGCCGTGGCCGCAATGCGCCTGCTGGACCCCGCAACGGAACTGCCGGAACGCACCCGCGCCTACGTCCGGATGCTGTATCCTCATGCATGGGCTGGCAATGCGCTGGCACTGGATGCGGTGATCGACCTGAATGGCGTGGGTCGGTTGTTTGGGGCGCTGTCCGAAGAAACCAGGCTGAGGATTCTGGCGCAGGATACCGCTAACGGCGATGGGCGCGCGGTGATGCGCATGGCGCTGGCCCTGCTCAGCCAACCCAGCCGCACCCCTGCCGAGGAACTGTTGGTCGATGATTATCTGACCCGCGCTGCCGCCGTGGACAATCTGGCGATCAGCGTGACGGCGACCAATGTTCTGGCGTTTCGCCGCAATCCTGTGGGCATCACGGTGGCCTCCCAATGATCCGCGTCGCGTTCCTTGCCTGCCTTGCCGCCCTGCTGGCCCTGCCTGCCGCCGCCCAATCGGTCTATGGCTGTTCAAATCTGTCTGGCCGGGTCAGCATGCCCAGTGTCGAGGGCCCGCATGGGGTGTTTTACCGGATTGATCCCGACCTGCACATGTTCCACCCGTTTTCGGACGAAAGTATCGCACAGCTGGCCGAATTATCGCAGGCATTGGCGGCCCAGGGGACGACGCTGATCTATTTGCCTTTGCCGACCAAAAGCATGGCGATGCCCGACCAGTTGCCCCAAATCGCCCGCGATCTGGGGTTTGATCTGACCATTGCGACGACTGTGCATGATGAAATGATCCGTCGGCTGTCCGAAGGTGGCGTGTTGACCGTCAATCTGCGCAGTCGGTTGCGCACCGCCCCCGAGGCGCAGGCGTCATTCTTTGCCGCAGATTACCGGATGACCGCCGCCGGGGCCCGCCGTGCGGCCGCAGCTTTGGCCGAAGTTATTGCTGCGACGCCCCAGTTTGCAGCATTGCCCAAAGTCCGGTTCGAAACCCGGTCGACCGGGTCTGCGATCATTCCGTCGGACATGTATAATATTCTGCAACGCCGCTGTACCGTGACCTTGCCGCCGGTCGAGACCGAAATATTTGCCACGACCCGGTTTCAATCGGGGGCGGTGCTAAGTGACAATACGATTTTCGGCGCAGGGACGGCTAATGCCCGGATTGCCCTGTTGGGCACGGAATACACGGGCGGGGCGATGGCCAATCTGTCGGGGTTTCTGGCCGAAAATACCGGACTTGATGTGATCGAATATGCAGTCGAGGGCGGAGGCAGTTATGCGGCGATATCGTCCTACCTGACCTCGCGCGCCTTTGCCGAGGCCCGCCCCGCCTATCTGATCTGGGCCAATCCGGTGTTCAACAATCTGGCGATGTATGGCGATGCGCCGCTGCGCGAACTGATTGCAGCTGCTGGGGCGAACTGCCGGGTGACCTTGGCACTGGCCACCGGGTTCGAGCCCAATTCGATCAGTGCTGATTTGCGCTCGCTGGAACCGGGGCAGGCCTATACGTTGTTTGTCGATGCCGATGGTGCCCCCGCAGCCGAGGCAAGGTTTGATTTCACCGGGGCGGATGGATTGGTCACGTCGCGCTATATCACCAGACTGCCGACGCAGGTGCCGACAGGCCGGTTCTATATGTCGATGGCCGGGCTTGGGCCAAACGGTGGGCCAGAGGGGGCGCAGACGGTGCGGATTGATCTGGACGTGCCCTTTGGCATCAATGCCCATGTGGCGGCCTGCTATGAGTAAGGATGCACCGATGAAACGGCATGATCTTTCGCTTGCGGGGCTTATGTTGGTGGCCCTGGCTTGGGCTGTCCCGGCGCAGGCCGATACCCTCGATCTGGCCTTTATGCCCCCCGCAGTGGTGCCCCAGGACCTTTGCATTCCCGGTGCCACTGCTGATGAAGCGGACACCGAAATCGGGATCGGGGCGAATGAACTGACCGACGCACTGCGCATCCGGTTCATTCAGCGCGATATCCGCAATCTGCAGGCCGAGGACGCCAGCGGCTGGTTTGATTTCATCATGACCCTGATTGATTGGGAGGCCGAGCTTGACCCCGGTTTTGCCGAAACTGGGGCAGTGCTGGCCCGGATTGCGCTGTATATAGATGCTGGGCGATTGGATGAGCTGCGTGACCTTGGACTGATTGACCAGTTACGCCAATCCGCCCGCCCCTTGAACAATCTGTCCCGGATGGCGCTGGCGCAGTATTACCTGAGCGGCACTGGCGTAGAGCAGGATACCGAATATGCCAACAATCTGATCCGTGACGCGGCCTATGGTGGCAATCCCGATGCGTTGTTCAGTGTCGCCCGGTCTATCCTGCATAGCGTGCCCGTCGCTGGCTGGGATGCGCCGCTGGATATGACTGTGACGCTTGCCTTTGGCGGGATGCTGGGCCAGATGAATGCCGATGTTTGCCGCCACGCGGAAAAGATCGCCCAAGAATATCTGAACGGCGATGTGGTCACCCGCAACCCCGAGATTGCCTACGCCTGGTTCAAATTCGGCGCCGATCTGGGTGGAGCGACCGCCGCCTGGCGCATGGTCGAATTTCATCTGGAGGCCGATGCCGCCCGCAAAGACAATGAGGAAATGTTAAAATATCTGCAACTCGCGGTGGCTCGTGGCATCGCGGTGGATTCGGTGCAGGCTGAACAAATCCGCGCCGTCAGCAATGTGGACGAGGACCGGTTGCGCGAAATTCTCGGGTTCAACTTTAGTGCCGACGAAGGGCGCACTCGCCCGTCGCTGTCGGGCTATTTTCAACTGACCGTCAATCTGGACAGCGAAAAGCCAAGCGAAGTCAGCCCCTATATGACCTACCTGACCGAACTGACCCGGTTCGACACCGCCCCCGGTTTTGTCTTTACCATTCTGGCCAAAGAAGTGCTGCAAAGGCATGGCCGCTGGGCAGGAGAGGCCCAAGCGATGGAATGGCTGCAAGAGGCCGCCCGCCGGCGCGACCCCGAGGGCATGCAGATGCTGGCCGGTATGCTGGTGCGCTACCGCGATGATCCGGTGCAGTTGAATCGCGCGGTCAATCTGCTGGGCGAGGCCGTGTCGCGCTTTGGCTGGATGTCCGCGATGAACGACCTTGACGGGCTGTATCGCTGTCAGTCCAATGCCGCCCCTTTGATCGAACAGGCCGAACATTGGGCCACCGCCTATCGGGCGACACAGTCCGATTCTGTGGGGATCAGTCCATATGATCTGATCGCACTTGACCCGTTCAAAGCCCCCGAAACCATCGCGCAGATCCAGTCACAAGCCCTGCAAGGTGATCCGCAATCGCTGGCCAATTTTCTGGAACGGGTGCAGGTTGACCCATTGGCGACCGATGATGCGCATCGGCTATGGGCGACGCGGGCGGATGGATCGATCAAAGGTCTGGAGAACTTTGCCCGACTTGAAATGGCGCTGTCGACCAATCCGGCAGAACGTGATCTGGCACTGGAACTTTTTCGCCGGATTTACCTGAACAATGGGGTGACGACATCCCTTGACCTGTCTGTCGCGCTGATTGAAGATAACGCCCGCGATCCTGTGATTGCTGCCGAGATTGTCAAATATCTGACCATCGCCGGTAATCGCGGCGAGGGGGCGGCGATTAACCTGCTTGCCCGGGTTCAAGGCGAAACCCGCAGCCCGCAAGCGGTCTATCAGGACTTTGCCCAGACCATCGAAGACCGCGGTGATTTTCTGGCCTTGCTCTATGCGATCCCCTTTATCAGTCTGGACAAAACCGACGATTATATTGACCGGGCCGTTTCGCTGATGGCCTGCGGGACCAAAGATGTAGGAGAAATCAGCGAATCCTATGCCTATTTGCAGATGCCAGAGATGTCCTTTCACTGGGACCAGATTGGTCTGCTGATGCAAGGTGGGAACGTGTTGGCAAAATTGGCGCTGACCGACCGGCAAGTGGACTATTTTGACGAAGGCGCCGCCCCGACGCAGCGCCAGGTGTTTGAGCGGGCCTTGGCCGAAGGTGACCTGACCGCGCACCGCAGCCTGTTCATGCTGACCGCCAACCCGGACTTGCCGAGCTATGATCCGGTCGCGGCGGCCGGGCATCTGACTGCCTTGCTGGCTTTTGCCGATGAGGAGAATTTTGTGCTTGAAAACTATCGTTTGGCCGACCCCGAGGTACGGGCCGCCATTGACGCCCGGCAGGACATTGGCGATCTGTTTCTGCAGGCAGCGCAGCGCGGTGATATTGTGGCCAAGCGCGACTATGCTCTGGTCTTGCGTGAAACTGCCAACAGCCTGGCCGATCTTCAGACCTCGGCCCGCTGGTTGCAGGAAGCGGCAGATGGCGGGGATATTGAGGCGATGGCAGAATTGGGTCGCGCGATGGCTTTTGGCATTGGTCTGCCACAGGACCGGGTTGCTGCCCTGACCTGGCTGGAACAGGCCGAACGGGCGGGAAATGCGGATGCGGCCGAACTGGCGCATCTTTTACGGTTGGAGGTGGTGCAATGATCCGTGCAGAACTGGTGTTGGCGTTAACTTTGGCCGGGTCCGCAGCCCTTGCGGATTGCCCCGCAGCACCGGAACCGGTGCTGAGTCTATCCTATGGCAGCCGCTATACCGACGACAGCGCCACAAGGTCAGAGATCGACGAGGCTGGGGCCGCCGAGGCCGACGATGCGCTGCGCCCGGTGGATGATTTTCTGCGCGACCTCACCGAACAGGCCAACGCCGTGTTTGACGACGGCGCAGATGCGGCTTCAATTGCCGATTGCGTTGTCGGGCAGGTCGCCGTTTGGGCCGAAGCAGATGCTTTATCAGACCTGAGTTCTGAAACCTCAAACCTGACGGTCGGATCGCGGATTGCCGGGTTTGGGCTGGTCCTGCTGCAGGTTCTGCCGCAATCGACCGATACCGCCGGGACTGACACGATCAAGGCATGGTTGGCCCGGTTGATGGGGGCGCAGACCCGGTTTTGGGAACAGGACGCCCCGGATGGTGCCCGCCAAGGCAATCTGCGGGCCTGGGCGGCATTGGGCGGCGCGAGTGTGGCCGCTATCCTGGATGACGCGGCCTTGCGCAGCTGGTCAGCGTGGTCGGTCAGCAATGTGTTATGCTCGGCCAGTCCCGACGGCAGTCTGCCACAGGAAATGGGGCGGGGCGGCTATGCTTTGCATTATCAATTGCACGCCATAGCGCCGCTGGTTGTATCGACGTTGCTCTTGGACCGGCAGGGAATTTCATTGCGCACGACCTGTGATGACGCTTTGGGGCGGATTGTGGCCTTTGCAGTGAATGATCTGGATACCGGGGCGGCGACCCAGGCGATCACTGGCGAGGTGCAAAGCTTTTTTGACGGCAAGGATGCGTTGGAAGGGTTCAACCTTGCGTGGATCGAGGCCTATTTGCAGCTGCAGGACATGCCGAACCGCGACGCGCTGGATCGGCTGGCCGAAGGCTACAGACCGCTGAATTATTCGAAACTGGGCGGCAATCAGACGCTGATCTGGCAGGCGATGCGCTAAACACCATCGCCGCTGGCGCCACCTCTCCTGTCGGGATAAGACGGGGCCTGTGTTGGGCCCGGCGTTACACTATAGATTCTGGTATTTCGCATATAAATCATTGAGTTATTAATTGCTGACAGCAATGTTAGCAAAGTGTTGACAGGTCGATCTGCGCCGCCCTATCGTGACCTTGCATGATCAGGGCCTTGCGCCAGGGGGGGCGGCTTACAAGTAACGCGCTGATCTTTCAGCACGACCAAAAACTCACTTACAAGATGGAATTTGTGGCACAAAAGGGAGGAAACCTTATGTCTGATGAACTCGAAGTATTGAACGAAGTGGTACTGTCGCGGCGTGATGTATTCAAAACAATGGGGGCCACCGCAGTTGCGGGTGCGGTTCTTGCCAGCGCCGGGCTTGACCCTGCCATGGCGCAGGATCTGATGGCCTCGGCCAACCCGATCAAATGCGCGATGGGCAATGCCGGGCTGCAAGCCAGCTGGTGCGCCCAGGGCAAGACCGCCGCCGAAGCATGGGCCAAGCTGATGAATGTCGAACTGACATGGTTCGATGGCGAGTTGTCGGCAACCAAACAACGTTCGACTGTTGATAACCTTGCCGCCCAGGCCTGGGACTTTGTGGCCTTGCAGACCTTTGGGATCGGCACGCTGAATGACCCGATCAACAGCCTGATTGCCGCCGGCACCCCGGTTATCGCCATGGATACGATGATGGCACCCGAGGGCGAGTTGGCGATCCATACCTTTATTGCGCCGGACAATGAAATGATGGGGTCTGTGACCGCACAGGCGTTGTTGACCGCAATGGGCGGCGCGGGGCAGGTCGCAATGACCCAAGGCGCGCTAGGCCATACCGGTGCACAGGGCCGGGCCCGTGGATTCATGAGCGTTCTGGCCAATT
Organism: Rhodobacterales bacterium; assembly: GCA_031420215.1. Taxonomy (GTDB): domain Bacteria; phylum Pseudomonadota; class Alphaproteobacteria; order Rhodobacterales; family Rhodobacteraceae; genus JANOMH01. The sequence continues at coordinate 8,621 of JANOMH010000508.1, forward strand.
TCCCAAATGTCGAACTGGTCGATGACCAGCCCGCCGATTGGGACGTCACCAAAGTTGCCCGCATCTGGGATTCGCTGCTGACCAAGTTCCCCGACCTTAAGGGCGGTTTTTTCCACAATGATGACATGGCCTTGGCTGCCGGCAATGTGATAAAGGCCAAGGCCCGCGAGGGGATTTTGCTGTCCGGCATCGATGCAATGCCGCCCGCTGTGAATGCCGTGCTTGAGGGGGCTTTGGTCGCCACCGTGCGCAACCCGTCCTGCCGGATCCACGGTTGGTCGATTGCGGCTGGCGTCTCGGCTGTCGTGGGTGGAGAACGGCCACCGGAAATGCCCGCCTATATCCTGGCGGACGGGCCGGTGATCAATGCGGCAACCGCTGCGGGCCATCTGTGGCTGCAAAAGAACTTCCTGATCTGACCGGAACAGAAAGTGAGCCTCGATTCAGAACTTCGGACCGGGGGCGTCGATGCGCCCTCGGTCAACCTGCCACCGCTTCTGGAAATGAAAGCTGTGACCAAAGCCTTTGGTGGGATTGCCGCGCTGAAGGATGTGGATTTTTCAATTCAGCCGGGTGAAATTCACGGGCTGGTTGGCGAAAACGGCGCTGGCAAATCCACGATGATGAAAATCATCGCAGGCGTTTATGCGGGTTTTGACGGTGAAATGCTGGTGGATGGTCGCCCTGTGCATTTCCGCCATGCCGCTGATGCCCTTGCCGCCGGAATTGGCATGGTCCATCAGGAATTGTCGATTGTCCCGGATTTAACCGTCGCCGAGAATGTGTTTCTGGGGTCGCAGCCGGTGCGCGGTGGCGTGATTGATTGGCGTGGGATGAATGCACTGGCCAAGCAGCAGATTGCCAGTCTGGGGTTAGAGATTGATCCGACGACCCGGATGGGCGCGTTGCCGGTTGGCTTGCAACAGCTGGTCGAATTGTCGCGCGTGCTGTTTTCCGGCGCGCGGGTGATCATTCTGGACGAGCCGACATCGGCTTTGTCGCCGCCAGAGGTGGAGCGGTTGTTTACGGTATTGCGCCGTTTACGCACCGAAGGGCGCAGTATCATCTTTATCTCGCATTTTCTGGACGATGTGCTGGAGATTTCTGATCGGGTCACGGTGTTTCGCAATGGCCGCAAGGTGATCACCGAACAGACCTACGCCTTGACCAAGGATTCCATCATTTCTCATATGATTGGTCGCGGGTCGATTGATATGCATATGGGCGAAAGCGCGACCCTATGTGGCGACGATACAAAACCAATCGCTATGCAAGCGGATCAGATTGGTGACGGACGAAATCTGACGGATGTGTCCCTGACACTGCGCAAGGGCGAGATTACCGGGGTTTATGGATTCATGGGTTGTGGTCAGATTGAACTTGCCCGTGCCTTGTTTGGGAAAATACACCTTAAGTCCGGCAAAATGGTTTTAGCGGGAAAGCCTGTGCGATTTGGGTCAACTGCGGCGGCACGGGCGGCGGGGATTGCTTATGTGCCGGAAAGTCGGCGGATGATGTTGTTTCGTACCGAGCCGGTCTACAAGAACATCTCAATCTCGATTCTTGACCGGATCAGCCGGTTATTTGTCAAACCCGGTGCAGAACGAATGATTGCCGATGCGCATGTCAAGGATTTGCAGATCAAGCCACAGACTACGGATACGATTTTAGGCAATCTGTCGGGTGGGAATCAGCAAAAAGTGGCGCTGGCCAAATGGTTGACCCATCTGCCCGAGGTTCTGATCCTGTCCGAACCGACCAGAGGCATGGACGTAGGGGCCAAAGAAGACGTGATCCGGATCGTTAAATCGTTGCGCGACCGGGGGGTGGCGATATTGGTCCTGTCTACAGAGCCCGAGACTATTCTGACTTTGGCAGACCGGGTGACAGTCATGAAAAAAGGCCGCGTGGCGCGGGAATTTACGCAAGGACAATTGGAAAAAGCGGATTTGTTATCCGCAGCCTAAAGGGACAGAATATGACGGTGTCGGTTGATGGAATATCTAAAGGTGGCGTCAAACGGTTTCTGGCCGAGCAGATGCGCAATATTGCGCCAATCTTTACCCTTTTGGCACTGATTCTGTTCTTTGCCACCCAAAGCCCGGTGTTTTTCTCGGTCGCCAATGCGCTGAATATCATGGGCAACGCCTCGATTACCGGGATAATCGCGGTAGGGCTGACTTTCGTCATTCTTACGGCCGAGATTGACCTGTCCGTCGCGGCTGTGGCCAACGCCATTGGCATCACCATGGCGTTTTTTACTGCGCAGCCGGACTATGTGAATATTGCCTATATCGCGCTGCCGGGCGGAATCGCGATCATCCTGACACTGCTGGCTGCATTTGGGCTGGGTTCGATTACTGCATTCGGTGTGACCAAGATTGGTATCCCATCCTTTATCATGACCTTGGCAATGATGCAGATTGCCAACGGGATCTCGGCGCTTTTGGTGCGCGGGCAGATTGCCTATGAGTTCCCTCAGTTGATTACCACGCTTGGGTCAGGCACATTTCACGGAATCCGCTGGTCGATCATTGTCTGCATTTTGTTCTTTCTCGTGGCCCACCTTGTTCTGACCTATACCCGCTTTGGTCGCTATGTCTACATGGTCGGCGGTAACCGGGAAGCGGCGGAATATTCTGGCGTGAACGTCAAGCTCATCATCGCATCGGTGATGGTCATTTGCGCAATGTGCTCTGGTATTGCGGGGATGTTGGGGGTGGCTTACTTCGGATCGGCGCAACAGAACGGCTTTGACGATTTCCTGCTGACCGCCATTGCTGCAGTCGTGGTCGGGGGCACTAGTCTGTTCGGCGGGCGCGGTGGGATCGGCAATACGATCATCGGCTTGCTCGTACTTGGCGTCCTGAATAACGGCCTTGACCTGATCAATATCGACAGCTTCCTGAAAATCCTGATCCGGGGGCTAATCCTGTTGATCGCGCTGGTCATTAACGTCTATGCGCAGAAACTCAAGGAAGGCGCGACTTGATCGCGCAGTCCTGCAGTTCCATTTGACAATCCGCTGCCCGCCGGAAATCTTGGGGCTTATCGTGCCCTTGGCGAAAGGCCCCAGATCGTGACCGCCCCCTACCTTGCGCTTAGTCCAGAGACGCTTCCCCCGCGGTTGGGTGGGCTGCTTGCGCTGACCAACAGGCTTGGTGATCCAACACGATGGAGTGTGAAAGAGGTTGGCGACGGCAATCTGAACCTGGTCTTCATCGTGACCGGGCCGCAGGGGGCAGTGATTGTCAAGCAAGCGCTGCCTTATGTCCGGCTGGTTGGTGAAAGCTGGCCTTTGCCGCTGATCCGGTCGTTCTTTGAGTATCACGCGCTGATCCGGCAGGCGAAACGTGACCCAGGTGCGGTGCCCGCAGTCTTTCATTTCGACGAAGTCCAGTCGATGATTGTGATGGAATATCTGACCCCGCACATCATCTTGCGCCAGGGTCTGATTGCCGGGATACACTATTTCGGCTTGGGCCAGAGATTGGGCCATTTCTGCGCCCGCACGTTGTTTCGTGGGTCTGAACTGTCGCTGCCAACGGCCCAACGCAAGGCCGATCTGGCCCTGTTCGCGGGCAATGTGGCTTTGTGTGATATCACCGAAAATCTGGTGTTTTCGGACCCGTATTTTGACGCGCCGATGAATCGGCATACGCCTGCCTTGGGTCCGCTGGTTGCCCGGCTTCGGGCCGATGTGCCGTTAAAGACTGTCGCGCAGCATCTTAAAATGGCCTTTACCGCGCAGGCCGAAACCATGTTGCACGGCGATCTGCACACCGGGTCGGTCATGGTGTCAGGCACAGATATCCGGGTCATCGACCCCGAATTTGTTACCTATGGACCGATTGGCTTTGACGTTGGTATGTTGATTTCCAACTTCCTGATGGCCAGCCTGTCACAGCCGGGGCATGGGCCGGACCGGGCGGAGTTTGCCGACTGGATCTTGGCTGAGGTCGAGGGTTTGTGGCAGAGTTTCGTACAGGAGTTCACCTTGCTTTGGCGAACCGAACGGCGCGGAATCCTTTATCAATCGACCTTGTTCGAAGATCAGGGCGACAGTTCAGCCGCCGCTTGCACCGAGCGACTAGCCGCAATCTGGGCCGATGCGCTTGGTTTTGCCGGGGTCGAAATGCATCGCCGTATCCTCGGTCTCGCCCATAATGCCGACTTTGAGCAGATTTCCGATGAACCATTGCGCGCCCGTTGCGAAGCCCGCGCCCTCGTCCTGGGCCGCGATTTGATGCTGAACCGACGCACCATTCCGGATATCGCCGCCGTCCTGACCCTGACACGCAAGATTAACGCGGAAGATCACTTATGAAAATCAATGGCACCCCCTACCGGTCAATCTGGCGCGATGCGGGGGGGCAGGTGATGATTATTGATCAGCGCTGGCTGCCGCATGAATTACGCATAGTCCCCCTGCGCGACCGGGCCGAATTTGCCAGTGCGATCCGGGATATGTGGGTGCGCGGTGCGCCGTTGATCGGGGCGACGGCGGCTTACGGCGTGGCAGTGCAGATGGCGCTGGACCCGTCTGATGCCAGCCTGACGCAGACCTGGGATATTCTGCACGAAACCCGCCCCACGGCGATTAACCTGCGGTGGGCTTTGAATGAAATGCAGGCACTATTAAGCCCTCTTGCGCCGCAAGATCGCGCCAAGTCCGCCTTTGCCCGCGCCGATCAGATTGCCGATGAAGATGTCGAGATGAACCGCCGGATAGGCGAGCATGGGTTGTGTGTCATCCGAAAGATTGCTGCCCGCAAAGGTCGCGTGAATATACTGACTCATTGTAACGCTGGCTGGCCAGCAACGGTGGATTGGGGCACCGCGACTTCTCCTATCTATCACGCCGTCAACGCCGGGATTGATGTCCATGTCTTTGTCGATGAAACCCGGCCTCGCAATCAGGGGGCGCAGCTGACTGCTTGGGAATTGAACAGCGCTGGCGTCAGCCATTCGTTGATTGTCGACAATGCCGGTGGTCACCTGATGCAGCATGGAGAGGTTGATATGGTCATCGTCGGTACCGACCGGACCACCGCGCAGGGCGATGTCTGCAACAAAATCGGGACATACCTTAAGGCATTGGCGGCAAAGGCGAATGATGTGCCATTCTATGTGGCATTGCCTAGCCCGACGATTGACTGGACGGTGCGCGACGGGGTGAAAGAGATACCGATTGAGGAACGTTCAGGCACCGAAGTGACCCATGTGCAGGGCCGCAATGCCGAGGGGCAAATTATCACCGTGCAGATTTCCCCCGATGGCACTACCGCCCGCAATCCGGCTTTTGACGTGACGCCGGGGCATCTGGTCACCGGGTTGATTACCGAGCGCGGGATCAGCCCGGCAACGGCCGAGGGGTTGGCCGCGATGTTCCCGGAATTTGCCCGATGATCCTGAACCGCTGGAGCGATGTCGAAGCATTAGCATGGCAGGACCGCGCTGGCGTGGATCCGGCTGCGCGAGAGCTCGCGCTAAGGGTCTATTCCTCGCGGATCATTGGCGCGGACCCCGATCTGGTGATGCATGGCGGGGGCAACACCTCGATGAAACAGACTCTCACCGATGTCTATGGCGACAAGGTGGAGGTTATTCATATCAAGGGGTCGGGCTGGGATCTGGGCAATATTCAGGCCGCTGGCCTGCCTGCGGTGCGGATGGATGCGCTGCTAAAGTTGCGCGAACTGGATGCGCTGACCGACGAGGATATGGTGAATATCCAACGCTCTGCCCTGATCGACTCCAGCGGTCCTAACCCATCCGTCGAAACCCTTCTCCACGCATGGTTACCGCATAAATACGTCGATCATACCCATGCGACCCCGTTTCTGGCGCTGGCCGATCTGCCAGAAGTCGCCGCGATTACCCGCGAGATTTTTGGGGACAGGTTGGCGCTTGTCCCCTATCTGATGCCCGGTTTCGGACTGGCCAAAAAGGCCGCTGAAGTGTGGGAGGCATTCCCGGATTGCGAGGGGCTATTGCTGGTCAACCACGGCCATTTTGCATGGGGCCCGGATGCCAAATCATCCTACAACATATTGATTTCACACACGAATGAGGTAGAGAACTGGTTCGCCCAGCGCCGCCCCAGCCCGCTACTCTCTGTGCCCGCGATGCCCACCGATGTCGCCGTTTTGCTGCCCACTCTGCGCGGGGCCGTCGCTGGCAAAGCCCCGCCCGTGCTGGACATTCGCCCTGACGACATGGGCTTTCTGGACCGCCCCGACGTGGCCGAACTGGCCTTGCGCGGGGTTGCGACGCCCGACCATGTGATCCGCACCAAGGGTCATCCGCTGTGGCTGGACCGCGCGACGCTTGCCGGGGGCAAACCCGCGATTGCACAGGCGGTGGCAGATTATGCCGCGCGCTATGTCGCCTATTTCAGCGAACAAAACGCGCGCTGTGGGGGCACCAAGACACAACTCGCCCCGACTCCGGGTCTGATCTGGGCGCAGGGAATCGGGATTATTGGGGTAGGCCATGATGCCGCTGCAGCCCGGATTGCAGGCGATATTGGCCAACAGACCATTCGGGTGATGACCGATGCGCAGGCAGTTGGGCGGTTCACCCCGATCAACGCCGCTGATATGTTTGATTGCGAATACTGGTCGCTTGAGCAGGCGAAATTGGGCAAAGGGACGCCGCCGCCGTTCAGGGGCCAGATTGTGCTTGTCACGGGGGGCGCAGGAGCGATTGGACTAGCCACAGCGCGGGCCTTTGCGGCACAAGGGGCGGCGATTTTCCTTGTCGACCGCGACCCCGATGCTTTGGCCAAAGCTTTGGCTGTATTAGGCGGCGATCACGGCGGGCTGGCGATTGATATCACCGCCACCGGAGCCGCGATCGAGGCGGTCAACGCCTGTGTCCGCCGCTTTGGCGGGCTTGATATTCTGGTCTCCAACGCGGGCGCGGCGCTGCAGGGGGCGGTGGCTACATTGCCCGACGAAACCCTGCGCGCCAGTTTCGAGCTGAACTTTTTCGCGCATCACGCTTTTGCCCAAGCCGCCGTCGCGGTGTTCCGGGCGCAGGGGAACCATGCGGGGCAATTGCTGTTCAACGTGTCCAAACAAGCCGTTAACCCCGGTAAAGGCTTTGCTGCCTACGGCCTGCCCAAGGCCACGACCATGTTTCTGCTCCGCCAACTGGCGCTGGAACTGGGGTCCGAAGGGGTGCGGGTCAACGGGATCAACGCCGACCGGATCAGGTCTGGCCTTCTGAACGATGACATGATCACCGCCCGTGCTGCCGCCCGTAAGGTTGACGAGGCGACCTATATGGCGGGCAATCTGCTGGGGGCCGAGGTCGAAGCCCGCCATGTTGCAGATGCCTTTGTCATGCTGGCCCGGTCCGAACGAACCACGGCCCATGTAATGACGGTGGATGGCGGCAATATCGAAGCGGCGTTGCGGTAACTCTGCCGCCTTGGCAAATCGCGCCGTGAATCTGTTGAGAAACTGGCAGGGGCAGCAGGGCTTGAACCCGCGACCTACGGTTTTGGAGACCGGTCAAAACCTTTGAATCAAAACTATGATTTATCCAAACGGGGTGAAATCGCCTTGTTTGGTATCATGGGTTACAGGCGTTTTGCCAACTGGCAGAAGCGGCCCTTGGCCGGACTTTCTATTGTGTTTTCCTGAGTCACGGCGATTTAGAATATTCCATGGAACGTTGAATAATTATTATATAATTCAATGGCTTAACGGCTATTCATTTAAGTCATACAATGAGAAAGGGCCCCGACTCTCCAAAGTCACGACCCTCTATGCTTTTAACCCGGCGCTACGACCCGCCGAATTAGGGCCAACACCGTGCAATCTATAGAGAATTTGACCGAAACGCGAACCGAAAATCTTGCCGCCGCCTTGACACTTGCCAAAGCTGGCTTTGTGATCTTTCCGGCCAAGGCTGACAAAGCCCCGATCAAAGGGTTCACGTGGAAGAATCTAGCCCCATCAACATGGAATCCCGAAACCCACACAGTAGAAGTTGTGGCTGCTACCGACACGCTGGTTGCCCGCCGCGACAAGGTTGGGGCTTACGCCGAACGCTTGGACATGGCCACTTTGGACCTTTCGACCGCCAAAGACCTGCCAGTGTTTTTTGCCCACAAGCCTGCCTGCACCTCGCGCGAAATCGCCGGGATCGTTGAATCATTACGCGTTGAAAGTGGTCAGCTAATCGCCGTGCTGCGCCTGAGCCAAGCCGACGACAACCTGCCCCTGATTCAGCGCGTAGCCGATGGCACCGTGTCGGGGGTCAGCATTGGCTATGTGGTCAGCGCTTGGACCGAAACGCGCGAAGGCGACTTGTGGGTCAAAAACCCAAGGGCTTGGGCCATTTCCGAAATCTCTTTCACCCCGAACCCCGCTGATCCGAATAGTCGGGTCCGCCATATAGTGGATAAACCCAAGCCCGATGACCTGAATGACGCCGCCACGTTGGAGCGCACCCGGCGCACCGATATTCGCACCCTCGTGCGCACCGCTGGCTTGACTGCCGATGTGGCCGATAACCTGATCGACGATGGGGCCGATCTGGCCACCGCTAAAGCAACCGTCTGGGATGCCGTCCAGACCCGCGCCAAGCCGGTCATCCGCACACATCAAGCCGCGAATGATGACCCCGCTGTCATCACCCGCCGTTAATCGGACGCCCTGACTGTCCGCATGGCCGGGGGTGAGCCAGCCCCGGAAATCCGCGCCCATATGTCTGAGTCTCTCTTGGATATGGCCCGTGGCAGCCTTGCCCGTGCCGGGATCAGCACCCGTGGCATGACCGCCGATGAAACCTTCACCCGCGCGGCGCATGGCAGGTCCGACTTCCCCCTTGTCGTGTCCAACGCCATGGGCAAAGTGGCCGCCCAAGCCTATCAGACCGCCGAGTCCGGCATTAAGGTTTTGTGCCGTCAACGCACTCTGACCGACTTCAAGGCCACGACTTCCATTCGCTTGTGCGATATGGGCCGTTTGCAGGAAATCGCCGAGTCTGGGGAAATCACCCACACCAGCCGCGCCGAAAACGGCGAGTCCATGTCGCTGCGCACCTATGCGCGGGGTCTTACTATTTCTTGCAACCTACTGATCAACGACGACCTTAATCTGTTGGGCGATATGACTGCTGCTTTCGGACAAGCGGCTGCGCAGACAGAAGCTGACATTCTGATCAGCCTGTTGACCAGCAATCCGGCCCTGTCGGACGGAACTGCCGTGTTTCATGCGACCCGTGGCAACCTTGCGGCTGGCATTGCCTTGGGTGAACCGGATGCGAAAGACGGTCTGTCCGCTGCCCGCAAGCATATGCGGACGGTCAAAGGTCTGGACGCAGCAACGATTATCGACGCCAAACCCAAATATCTGGTAGTCGGGCCTGACTCTGAAACCGACGCAGAGAAGCTTCTGGCCTCGATCTATGCGGCCACGACCGGCGATGTGAACGCCTTCGCGGGCAAGCTGACCTTGATTGTGGAACCGCGCTTGACCGGCCCGAAATGGTTCATCTTCGCTGACCCCGCGCGGTTGGCTTCCTTGCAGTATGGCTACCTTGCATGCGCCCAAGGCGTCCAGATTCAGCGGGCAGAGGGGTGGGATATGCTGGGCCTGAAATACCGGGCCCTCCCCGACTTTGGTGCTGGCTGGCTGGACTGGCGCGGCGCGTATCAGAACACCGGGGTCTAGCTGTTCAGTCCCGGCATTTGATGGATCGGGTTTAGGGTGAACCTTTCGGGTTCGATTGTCCATTGTTTGCATATGAACTCGTAGGCTCAGGACTCATAACCAAAACAACACGATTGCCGCCAGGGCGCAGGCGGACAGGAAGATGTCGGCGCGCCTGTCA
>JANOMH010000509.1:0-2187 GCA_031420215.1 Rhodobacterales bacterium
GTGAACCAGTCGGGGGACAGATCAAAGCCATGTTGCTTCAGGTCGGCCAGCACATCCAGAAAATCCATCCAGACAAAATGCGGCAGCATGAAGCGGTCGTGCAGGGTGCTGCCCCAGCGGGTCAGGGTGCCAGTGGCGGGGGCGGCCCACATCCGGGCGATCAGGGCGCGGATCAACAGTTGCTGGGCCAGCGACATGCGCGGGTTGGGCGGCATCTCGAACCCGCGAAACTCGACCAAGCCCAAGCGCCCGGTGGGGCCATCGGGGGAATACAGCTTGTCGATGCAAATCTCGGCCCGGTGGGTGTTGCCGGTGACATCGACCAGCAGATTGCGCAGCAGGCGGTCCACCAGCCATGGGGCGGGGGGAGTGCCCTTGGTCGGGTCGGGGATTTGGGACAGGGCGATTTCAAGCTCATAGAGCGAGTCGTTACGCGCCTCGTCAATGCGCGGAGCTTGGGATGTGGGGCCGATGAACAGGCCCGAGAACAGATAGGAAAGGCTGGGGTGCCGGTTCCAATGCAGGATCAGCGACGCCAGCAGATCAGGCCGGCGCAGGAACGGGCTGTCGCCGGGGGTGACGCCGCCAACGACAACATGATTGCCGCCGCCGGTGCCGGTATGCCGCCCGTCGATCATGAATTTATCAGCGCCGAGGCGCAGTTGCCGGGCTTCCTCGTACACGGTTTGGGTGGTCGCCACGACCTCGGGCCAATCATGCGCGGGGTGAATGTTCACCTCGATCACGCCGGGGTCGGGGGCGACGCGGATCACGTTCAGGCGGGGGTCGTTCGGCGGGCCGTAGCCTTCGATATGCACAGGCAGGCCCAGTTTGGCGGCAGCTTTTTCGGCAGCGGCGACGAGTTCAAGGTAATCCTCGACCTTTTCCACCGGCGGCATGAACACGCAGAGCCGCCCGTCGCGCGGCTCGACCGATATGGCGGTGCGGACGGTGCCGCCGACTTCGCCGATCACCTGCTCCACCCGGTCCTGCACCGGTTCGGATGCGGTAAAGCTGGCAACCGGGGGGAGGGCGGCGGTAAAGTCGGGGATTTCGCCCCGGTCCTCGAATGGATCGGACGGGATGATATGGGGATAGCTTGCGGCGGGCACATGCGGCAATGATCCCAGCGGCAGGCGGTAGCCGACCGGGCTGTCACCGGGGACCAGAAACAGATTGCCCCGGCGCAACGCCCATTTCTCCGACCGCCAGCCAGCGGTGGCGCGGGCCTGCCAGCGTTGCACCGGCAGCACAAAGCCGGAGGGTTCAGTCAGACCACGCGCGAACACCCGGGCAATACGGTTACGTTCCTCGGGGTCTTTCAATTCCGAATTCTGCGGGGTGACATTGGCGGGCAGGTTGCCTTCCTTGAAGATCCATTCGGCGGGATCCTCATAGGCCGGGACCACATTTTCAGTTGGCAGATCAAGAGTTTCTGCGATGTTCTCTAACAAGGCCGTCGCCTGTTCCGGGGTCGCCACGGCATCGGTTTTCTCAAACGCGATCAGGTCCGGATTTGCCCAGATCGGTTTGCCATCGCGCCGCCAATACAGCGAAAAGGTCCAGCGCGGCAGGGTCTCGCCGGGATACCATTTGCCCTGGCCATAGTGCAGGAACCCCCCCGGCGCGAATTTGGACTGTAGGCGGCGGATCAGGGCGTCGGCGAAAATCCGTTTGGTGGGACCGACGGCATCGGTGTTCCATTCGCCCGCCTCGAAATCGTCAATCGACACGAATGTCGGCTCTCCGCCCATGGTCAGGCGAACGTCGCCCGCCGCCAAAGCCCGATCAACCTTTAGCCCAAGCGCGTTCAGGTCCGCCCAGGCATCGTCCGAAAACGGTTTGGTGATGCGCGGATGTTCGGCCACCCGGGCGACGGACATGCCGAAATCGAAGGTCACCTCGGCATTGCTGGCCAGACCCGCAATCGGGGCGGCGTTGGAATAATGCGGCGTGGCGGCCAGCGGGATATGGGATTCGCCGGTCAGCAGGCCGGATGTGGGGTCAAGGCCGATCCAGCCCGCACCGGGCAGGTAAACCTCGGCCCAGGCATGCAGATCGGTGAAATCATGCGTTGCCCCGGCGGGGCCATCGACCGCAGTCAGGTCGGGTTTCAGCTGGATCAGATAGCCCGACACAAACCGCGCTGCAAAGCCCAGATGGCGCAGGGCGTTGACCAAAAGCCAG
>JANOMH010000510.1:0-3356 GCA_031420215.1 Rhodobacterales bacterium
AAGGCTGCGTTTCTGCGCAGGCTCACTCAGACCGGTGGCATCACACTTGACCGTGCGGCCCAACTGCTGGCCCGCTACGGCACTCGCGCCGCGCTGTATTGCGCCAGTCTGAACGGCGAGGCCGAGATCCCGCTGCAAACCCTGCCCGATTACAGCCAGCAGGAAATCACCCACCTGATCCGCACCGAACGGGCGCAAACCGCCGAAGACCTGCTGCGCCGCCGCACCACCATTGCGCTGGACGGCAATGCCACACCGCAAGTCAGTGCCGAGATTGCGCAGATCTTGCAGACGGGCACCCAGCAAACAGAGCGGTCTCAGCTGCTCATATCGTGAATCATCCCCCGCCGGGGCGCGGGGCGGTTCGGGTCAGGTCGCGCAGCCGGTTCAGTCGATACCCTGGCGCGACCTCGACCTTGGCCCCGCCGCCCCAAGGCACCACAAAGAACGGAACGCCCGCTGCCCGTGCGGTGGACTGATCGATGCCACTGTCGCCGACATAGGCCCATGTGCCGGGCTCCAGACCCATTTTTGCGGCCACAGCCAAAAGATGACCGGGGTCGGGCTTGCAGGCGGGCACCGCATCGGCACCGACAACCGCGCTGAACAAAGATGCAATCCCCAGTTGATCCAGAATCCGCAAGGTCAGCGCCTGCGGTTTGTTGGTGCAAAGTCCCAACGCAAACCCCGCCGCATGCAGGCCGTGCAGGTCGTCGCGCACATCCGGGTAGAATTGGGTCAGCCGCGTCGGCGCCTGCCAATATTGCGCCATGAACGCGGTATGTGCGGCCTCAAGGCTTGGCGCATCGGTCGGCAGGTGCAAAGCGGTGAACATGTCCAGCAGCAGGCGGCGCGGGCCGTGGCCGATGAAAGTTTCGACAAAGCTTGTGTCCTGCACCGGCCAGCCCTGCGCCTGCAGATAGGTATTGACCGCAGCCGCCATGTCGGGGGCGCTGTCGATCAGCGTGCCGTCAAGGTCAAAGATCAGGGCGGTAAAGGACTGTGGGCGCGGGGTCATCGGGGGCACTGCCTGTTATGGTGATGCGTTATCTTGATTATTCGACATCCGCTTGCCTGCCGCCCGGTTCAGCGGATCAGCCATGGCTGCACGGTATTGATCTGCCAGCCGCTGCGGTGCAGCAGCGGCGTGTCATCGGAAAATTCGGCGTAACCGAGGCACAGATAGCCGACGAACTGCCAGTCGGGGGGTGCATCGAGTGTTGCCGCAGCCGCCTGCGGGTCCAGTATTGACACCCAGCCAAGGCCGAGGTTTTCGGCGCGTGCGGTCAGCCACAGCGCGTACATGGCCATGACGGTGGAATAGACCACGGTTTCGGGCATGGTCTGCCGTCCCAGGCCGCGCCCTGCAGCGGGGTCGGGCACGGAAAACACCGCCAGATGTTCGGGTGCTTCCTGCAGCCCGGCAAGTTTCAGGGCAAGATAGGCGTCGCGGTCGGCATCCGCATAGGCCGCCGCCGCCGCAGCATTGCTTTGCGCGAACAGGTCCGCGATCCGGGATCGCCGGTCCGGGTCTTGCACCCGGATCACCCGCCAGGGACGGCTATTGCCGACCGAAGGGGCCATTTCCATTGACGCCGCCAGTTTGTCGATCAGATCCGCCGCCACGGGATCGGGGCGGAAATGCCGCACATCGCGGCGCCATTGCATGATCCGCTGCAGGGTCGCCGCATCGTCAGATGTGAACTTCATGCGATCTCCGATGCGGGCTTGCCTTCTGATCCTTGCGAAAAAGCGGACCGTGCTGTCAAGCGGGGATGCCGTATTAGGTCAGGTGATTAACCACAGGCAAGAATCGTGGACGTGACTTTCAGTGCGGTGATGTTCCGGGCAAAACTGACCGGATCGCGCTAATAGCTATCCTGCCTCGCGCGCCTTGGCGTCGCGTGGCCCGGAATATCAGCCATCAAGCCCGTGGTGTTGCGTTCCGCCGGATCATGCGACCGAGCGAACGGTTTCGGCAATCAACCGTCCGACAACTGCGCCTGCCTCGACCTGTGGCAGATGGCCGACGCCCGCCAAGCGATGCACCCCGATCATCCCCGGCAGCCCGTCAGCATCCGAAGGCTTGAAGATCGCGTCCTGTGCGCCGAAAATCATCCGGCAGGTGCAGGTCAGGCGTTGCAGCGCGGGCTTGATTGAAAACAACTGGGTGTTGCCTTCAAACAGCGACCGCGCCAGTGCGTCCAGCGCCCCGGGCGTGGCCGATCCGGCGCGGGCGGCAAAGGCCGCGCGCACCATTGCGTCGCCCAACCGGTCGGGCGCGTGCACCAGATTTTGCATCCAGACCCGCAAGGCGGCTTCGGTTCTTGCCCCGACAAAGCCTGCAACGAAATCGCCGTTGATCGACGGCCCCAGTCCGGCAGGCGCAATCAATGTCAGCGAGCGGATATCAGATCGCCCCGGTCTGCCAGCGCCACGGCGACCGCAGCGCCGAGCGAATGCCCGACCAGATGCGCGCTGGCAATCCCCGCCTCGCTCAGGCGTTGCGCCATGTCATCGACCAGCGCGTCAAACCCGGCGACGGCGCGGGCAGCGGCGGCCCCGTGGCCTGCCAGATCGACACCTATCATCGGGTTGGGCACAGCGATCCGCGCCACCAGCGGCAGCCATGCCGCCAGTTCCGCGCCAAAGCCATGCAGGAATACAACCGGCGTGCCGATCCCGGCCTGCAAGGATTTCAAGCTGCTTCCACTGCGCAAGGCAAACGGTGCGTTGGTAGCTGCGGGCTGCGCTTGGAGGGCCGCTGTCACATCGCGCATCACTACTGCGCCGCGCGGCCCGGTGCCTGCGATCCGCTCGAGTTGCAGTCCGTTTTGTGCCGCAACCCGCCGCGCCAAAGGCGAGGATCGCTTGGTGCCATCGGCCTCAGCTGGCGCAACACTGGGCTGCGAATTAACAGCTTGCGGCGTTTCGACCGGAGCGGGGGCAGGAGCAGGGGCAGCCGCCGCAGCGCCAACCGTCTCGCCTGCTTGCCCCAGATGCATCAGCGGTTCCAGCACCGGGGCCAGATCGCCCACGCCGTAAGGCAGCGAAATCACAATGCCGGCCACAAAAGCCTCGACCTCGAATGTCGCTTTCTCGCTTTCCACTTCGGCGACAATATCGCCCTTGGCAACTTTATCGCCCAGTTTCACATTGATCGCCACGATCTTGGCTTCGGTCAGATCCTGCCCGACCTGCGGCACCAGAATTGCATCAGCCATGGGCGGCTCCTTTGTGTCGGTTGGTCCTGCGCGTCACCGTTCAGGCCCCGTTCAGGCTGTGGGTTCAAGATGCAGACAGCGGCGCACAGCGGCCAGCACGTCTTCTTTCTGCGGCACGCTGGCTTTTTCCAG
>JANOMH010000511.1:0-2257 GCA_031420215.1 Rhodobacterales bacterium
GCATCTTTGCCGCTGGAAACGGCGAACATGGCCTGTGACCGCCGGATTTCGGCCACCTTCAAGGACTTGCCCGGCGGGCAGGTGTTGGGGCCGACGTTTGATTACACACATCGGTTGCTTGACTTCAAACTGATGGCCGAAGGGGACGTGCCGCCTGCTGCACTTGCTGTTGCCGATCCGGCCCCGAAACCGCATGTCACCGGATTTCTGAATCGCGAAGGGCTGATCCAGACCGAAACCCCGTCAGATACCGTGCCCCCCGATCTGACCCGCGAACCGCTGGAATTGCCTGCATCCCGCGCCTTGCGATTGCAGGCCCTGACGCGCGGTGATGAGGGTTTCGTGCTGGGACTGGCCTATTCCACGCAGCGTGGTTTTGGGCGCACCCATGCCTTTGTCGGCGAGTTGCGGATCGGCACGGTGACGGTCGAGATGGACATTCCCGAGCTGGGCTTTGCGATTGAGATTGCCGAGGTAGTTGTCACTGAATGTGAAACCGTGAACCAGTTCACCGGGTCCAAAACCGAGCCGCCGCAGTTTACCCGCGGCTATGGGCTGGTGTTTGGCCAGTCTGAGCGCAAGGCGATTTCGATGTCACTGGTCGACCGGGCCTTGCGTTGGCAGGAATTGGGCGAGGATTTCGTCGGTGCCCCGGCGCAGGACGAAGAATTCGTGCTGATGCATGCCGATAATGTGCAGACGACGGGGTTTCTGGAGCATATCAAGCTGCCCCACTACGTCGACTTCCAATCCGAACTGGAACTGATCCGCAAATTGCGCCGCGAAGTGCTGGCTGATGCGCCGCTGCAAGAGGCCGCCGAATGACAGAGTATAATTTCGCCTATCTGGATGAACAGACCAAGCGAATGATCCGTCGCGCGATCCTCAAAGGATTGGCAATTCCCGGCTATCAGGTGCCCTTTGCCAGCCGGGAAATGCCGATGCCTTACGGCTGGGGCACCGGCGGGGTGCAGGTCAGCGCTGCCGTCATGATCCCCGAGGACCGGCTGAAGGTCATCGACCAAGGGGCGGATGACACCACCAACGCCGTGTCGATCCGCAAGTTCTTTCAGAAAACCGCTGGCGTCGCGGTGACGGAACGCACGTCTGAGGCAACGCTGATCCAGACCCGCCACCGCATCCCCGAGGAGCCGCTGACGACGGATCAGATTTTGGTCTATCAGGTTCCCATCCCCGAACCCCTGCGCTTTCTGGAACCGCGTGAACCCGAAACCCGGCGGATGCATGCCTTGCAGGATTATGGGCTGATGCATGTGAAGCTATATGAAGACATCGCCAGGCACGGCCATATCGCCACCGCCTATGATTATCCGGTCAAGGTTGAGGGGCGCTATGTGATGGACCCTTCACCCATTCCGAAATTCGACAATCCAAAGCTCGAAATGGCCGCGATTCAGCTGTTCGGCGCGGGCCGCGAACAGCGGATTTATGCGCTGCCGCCCTATTGCAAAGTGGTCAGTCTGGATTTCGACGATCACCCGTTTGATCCGTCAAAGGCCGATCACCCCTGCGCCATTTGTGGCGCAACAGATAGCTATCTGGACGAAGTGATCATCGACGATCAGGGCGGCCGGATGTTTGTTTGTTCCGATACTGATTATTGCCGGACCCGGCAGGAGGCTGCCGCATGACCCCGCTTTTGTCGGTCCAACGCCTGTCCAAATCCTATGGCCGCCACATCGGTTGCGCCGATGTGGCGTTTGACCTGTTCCCCGGCGAGGTGATGGGGATTGTGGGTGAAAGCGGCTCGGGCAAGTCCACGTTGCTGGGCTGTCTGGCCGGGCATTTGAAACCTGACACGGGTGTCGTGTTATTCGACACGCGTGTCGCCTCTGGTATTGGGGGCCCCCGCGATACGCTGACCATGTCCGAACCCGAACGGCGGATGCTGTCGCGCACCGACTGGGCTTTTGTGCATCAGAACCCGCGCGATGGGTTGCGGATGGGGGTGTCGGCGGGCGGCAATGTGGGTGAACGGCTGATGGCTGTGGGCGCCCGGCATTACGGCCAGATCCGCGACGCCGCGACCGATTGGCTGGGCCGGGTCGAAATTGATGAAAGGAGGATTGATGACCGCCCATCGACCTTTTCGGGGGGGATGCAGCAGCGGTTGCAGATTGCGCGCAATCTGGTGACGGGGCCGCGACTGGTGTTCATGGACGAACCCACCGGGGGCCTTGATGTGTCTGTGCAGGCCCGGCTGCTGGACCTGTTGCGCGGGCTGGTCCGCAAAATG
>JANOMH010000512.1:0-18448 GCA_031420215.1 Rhodobacterales bacterium
ATGGTGGCCGATACGAACTGGGGCAGTGGGCAGGACCATGTGTTCTTTGTGATTGCCCCCGATCCGGCCACCGGGGACGCGCAGATGTTCAGGCGGAACGATCCGGGCGGGAAACTGACCCCGGTGACAGAAGACTGGATCAAGACGAACTGGCTGCAGGTTCATTGATGCGCAAGGCAGACATCCTCTGGAGTGGAACATCATGACCGCCGACCTTCCTGAATTCGTGCTCAGCAACCTTGACGATGGCGCGACCGGTGTCGTCGTTGCCGAAGACAATGAATACACCGCGATCGCGGCGCTGGTGGCGGCCTATCCGGCTTTGCCCGATCATCCCGGCCAGATGGCTCAGGCGGTGAACCGGTTTGCACGCAACAATGGCTTTGACGTTATCATTGACCCCGCCGCCTATGAAACAGCGGCACGGGCCCGGATTGCCGCCGAAGACCCGGACGCACCCTTTGTGCAGGGCGTCTATCGGCTCCGTGATTTCGGAATTCCCGATTTTCCGGCAATCCACGCGCCGGCCCTGCAGGGCGGGGCGCTGATATTCTTTGCCGAACAAGCCCTGACCGGCCTGCCGTACCGGGTAACTGTCGGGCGTGACGGCGAAAATCCGGTCTATGAACCGCTGCCGATGAACCCGTTGCCAGCCAACACGGCCCCCGAGGATCCAGATAGTCCCAAACCCGTCGCTGTGGTGCCAGACGAGGATGACGCCCCCCTTGACCAGCCCGAACTGACCCCTGACCCCCCCGAAGCTGCCACCGACCACCGTTATGGACAGCAAGAGGACGGTCCGGCATCCGACGCTGATGATGACACGGCAGAAGAAGACCCTGATGAACCGGGCATTTCCTTACCCGACTTGGAAGGGGATGTTGCCACCGACTGACCCGGCCCGCGCAACCCGGCCGGTCAAGACGGCCTATGGCCATAGGGCAAGATCAGGCCGCGCCGCTGGCTGGCCTGGCTTTTGGCATTGGCAAGTGCCAGCCCGGCCCATTGTGCGGCGGCCGTATCCAGCGCAAAGAATGGCTCGGCTGCATCTTGCGGCAACCAGCGGGCCAGCACTGACCGGCGCAATTCGTCCAGATCGCTGGGATGGTTGAGGTATACACCGGCTTCGGTATCGAGTCTCAGCCCGGCCCGGTCGAGGCTGGCCGACGACACAATCCCGGCCTTTGCGTCAAAGATCGACACTTTGGCGTGGCCATAAAAAGGCGACCCACCCCATAGGGCGTCCGGGGCAGGTGTGTCGGGGGCAGATAGGGCATACCCGCCGATGAACAGCCGTGGTCCAAAGGATTTGGCCAGTTGGCGCAGCGCCCGCACTTGTTGCCAGTCCGCAAAGCGCGACAGCAGCGGCCCGTCATGTCCGGGTTCGGGCAGGATCAGGATCATGGTCAGTTGCGGATTGCCCCGCGCCGCTTGCAGCAGTCTGCTGGCCAGATGCGGATCACTAAACCGGGCAGTTTCGATATATATCAGTGACATGGTCCTGCGGATCAATGTCAGGTGCATCCGGGCGATATCCTGCAGCAGGGGTGTCATGCCCCGCCACGCCGTATCGGTGATCCGGCGGCAGGACAGGGTGCGCAGGAGCAGGCGGGCGACAGGTTGCGGGGCTGTTGCTGCAGCATGCCCCCCCGCCACCCGGTCCAGATAACTGTCCAGATGTGCCACGCATTCCGCTACAACAGGGCCGCGCAGCAACAAAGACAGCCCCTGTGGCTGGGTCACACCGAACAGCCGCTGATCCAGATCAAAACTGCCGATGAAAAGTGTGGCCTTGTCAAATACCGCCAGCTTTTGGTGGTGGATAAGGCGATGCAGGGGTGGCAATCCCCAGACCCGCGCCCGCCATTTTCCCCTGCGTCCCGTCACCAGACTGGCGCGCAGTCCGGGCATGTCGGCCAGACTGGCTTCGCGCTGGACGGGGGTCTGGCGGTTTAGCCAACTGGCACTGCGCGCCAGTCGCCACAGGGTTAACGGCCAGTCGCACAACTGGGCCAAAGTCCCCGCCTCGCCGTCATGCAACATCGCCCTGACCACCAGTTTCCCGGCAGGCATCGCTGCTGCAACCTGTTCCAGCAAGCGGATGGATTGTGCGGCAGCCCGATGTGCTGCGGGATGCAAAACGCTGTCAAAGTCACTGATTGTCAGGGAAATGGCCACGCCCCGCGCCAGCGTGTTGCCGACAAGATCGGTCCAATTCCGCCCGACAGCACGGGCTCGGGCGGATTGCAGCGGGGTGGTCGGGTCAAACAGGGCGAAACTGGCGTTGATTTGCCATCGGGCATCGAGGAACGCCGCTTCCAGCGCCTGCACGGCATCGCTCGCGGTCAGCAGCACCTGCATTCGGCTTCGGCGGACGGGTACGGGTGGGTCGATCAGTTGCATGGTGTCAGGAGCTCTTTTCCATGACCCAACGCCGGGGCTTGGGTAAAAGTTCCGGGTTCAGGCCGGCGTTTCTGTTTCGGATTCGGCCCGACCCAATGGCATGACATCAAAGATGACAGTCAGCTGATACAGGCCCGCAATCACTTCGGTCTGAACCTCGGCCGCAAGCTGCATTGCAAAGGCACCGATGAGTTGCGTGCCAAGCCCAGACACCTCTTCGGGGTTATGGGCGGGCGGAGTTTTGGCGGCTGGGGCCACCGAATCGGCCACGATCATCACAGCCCGCGCCCCACCCTGCCGCTTGAGCGAGATTGCCAGCCGGGGGACTGTTGCAGTGTTGTCGCGGTCGAGCCCGGCATATTTGATCGCATTGGTCAGCGCCTCGGTCAGCAGCAGCGACAGGGGCACAGCCTGATCCGGGGTCAGGTTCAGCTCGTCAAAATCAGTGACGACATCGAACAGCCGACCGGGGCCGCTGGCCATATTCAGAATCTGCCGGACAATCTGGGCCAGCAGTTCATCGGCCCGGACATCGGTCAGGCCACTGGTCTGATACAGCTCTCGGTGGACCGTGGCGAGGCTCATGACCCGGTCCTGCAAACTTTTCATCTGGATACGGGTTTCCGGGCTGCGGGCCTGCCGCATCTGCATGTTCATGATCGAGGCGATCAATTGCAGGTTATTTTTGACCCGGTGATGCACCTCGCGCAGCAACACTTCGCGCTGATGCACCATATCTTCCAGTTCCGCCTCGTCATGCAGGATGGTGTCGGTCATCTTAAAGAACGCATCCGCCACATCCCGGATTTCAGCCGCAGCACCGGTCAGGTCCACATCACCCGAGGTCCGCCCACCATGGGCAAAGGCGGTGATACTGCGGCGCAAGACCCGGATATGCCGGGTCACCAGCCGTTCAGCAGCCAAAATCGTCACCAGCAGGGCAACCGCCCACATCAGGAGCGTGGGCAGATAGGGCGACAGAAAAAGGGCTGTCACTGCCCGCACTTCGCTGGCTGGCCAACTGCCCAGACTAAAAAGCGTGCCGTCCACAATCGGAGCCACGGCATAGACCCGCTGTTGCCCGTTCATCGACAGAGCGGAAAAGGTGACAAGCCCGGCCTGCGCCAGATCAACAAGGGTCCGGTCAGCGGGCAGTTCCTGTGGCCCTTGATCCAGCCCTGTGGTCGAAGTCAGGATCACCCCATCCGCGTCAAACGTTATCAGTGACACGGGCACATTGCCGCCAATCTGCTTGGCTATCCAATCGGCCGGCGTGGCACTTTGCAGCACAGTATGGGGCATCGACAAGGATACATAGCCGATGAATGCACCATCGCCATCAATGACCGGATGACCAAACGCCAGAACCGACGTGCCGGATGCCACGCCATTGCGGATCACCGCCACATCCGGTTTGGGGTCAACCAACATCGCGGCAAGGCGCGGGCTGGCCGACAGATCAAGTGGCGCACCGGTCGAAGAACAGACGACCTGACCGTCAGGCGGCACTAAGGCGGCATAGGAATAGCCGGTGCTGGACTGCTCTATCAGGTTGCGCATCAGTTCGCTGCACATGGCAGGGTCCAGATCAATCGCGCCCAAAGGCACGGCCATCGCGGCAGCGGCAGTCCGGGCATCGCGGATCAATCCGGCCTCGGGGGCGACGGCCAAAAGGGTTTCGCCAAGGATTGCCGCTTCGGACCGGGCCTGCGCCTCGCCCATCAGCGACCTGACCTGATAGGCCGACAACAGCCCCAGCGGCAACAAGGCCAGCGCCAGCGCAAAGGCCAGCCGAAAGCCCAACAGTTGCGCCAGCGGGTGGCGTATGGCCATCAGGTGACCTGCAGGCCCGACCGGCCCATCACGGCCACTGTGCTGCCATCGGGGCCCAACAGCACATCCTCGCCTTCGGCCAGACCCATCAGTTCGGCCAGTCGCTTGCGGGCGCGGCTCGTCCGGCTTTTGACAGTGCCGATGGCCACACCGATCATCTCGGCGGCTTCATCACAGGTGAAACCGGATGCACCCACCAGAATAAGCACCTCGCGGTGTTCGGGCGACAGCTGGTCAAACGCCCGCCGAAAATCGGTGAATGCAAGGCGGCCATCATGATCGGGCTTGGTAAACAAGGCGGCAGCGTGAATGCCATCGGGGTCTGGCACTTCGCGGCGGGTCTTGCGCAGGCTGGAAAAGTAGGTGTTGCGCAGGATGGTGAACAGCCAGGCCTGCATATTGGTCCCGGGCTGAAACTTGTCGATGTTGGTCCAGGCCTTGACGATGGTATCCTGCACCAGATCATCGGCAGCGGCCATATTGCGGCAAAGGCTGATCGCAAAGGCCCGCAGGCTGCCCAGATGGTTGACCAAGGCATCACGCGGATCGGGAACCGGCACTGGTTCTGCTCTGATCTGACCTTGGGCGATCATTGTTTGGACTCGCGGTTCTTCAACTGCTCCAGCAGCTTTTTGAACCGGTCGGGGATTTCTTCTTTCAATGCGTCGTCATACACTCGCTTGAGGTTCTGATCGATCTCGTCCTGAAGCTTGGATTTTCCGTGGTCTGCTGCCATTGCGCCATACATCTGCTATTTGCCATATTGTTCAGCTTACACGGAACCCAACGCGGATGGGGCGCGTTAGTTCCCCGAATATGTGAATAAATCTGGAGAGGTGTTGATGCCGACTGACGTGCCAGCTGTAGAAAGCCCCGATATTTCCACCCTGATCGGATCAAACCTGCCCTACCTGCGCCGCTATGCCCGCGCCCTGACCGGCAGTCAAGGCAGCGGTGACCGCTATGCCGAGGCTACGCTTGAGTCCATTCTGGTCGACATGTCTATCTTTGATGACCGCACGATTGCCCCCCGTGTCGCGTTGTTCCGGGCCTTTCATCTGGTCTGGTCCAGCGCCGGGGCCCCTTTGGGCGAACCCGACAGCCGGTTTTCAGCCATTGCCCAGGCGCATATGGCCCATCTGACCCATAATTCGCGCGAGGCGCTGTTGCTGCATGCGATCGAAGGATTTCATCACGGTGAAATCGCGGCGATCATGGACAGTGATGCGGGGTCGGTGGCCAAGCTGATAGATGGTGCCTTGCAGGAAATGACCGCCGCCACTGCCGGGCGGGTGCTGGTGATCGAGGATGAGGCGATTATCGCCATGGATATCGCGGCCATCCTGCGCGAAATGGGCCATTCTGTTATCGGCATCGCCCGGACCCGGACCGAGGCGGTCGCCTTGGCCGCAGCCAACAAGCCCGACCTCATTCTGGCCGACATCCAACTGGCCGAAAATTCGTCGGGGATTGATGCGGTCAATGACATCCTGCGGCAGTTCGATGCGATCCCGGTGATCTTTGTCACGGCATTCCCAGAACGGCTGCTTACCGGCAAACGCCCTGAACCGGCGTTTCTGATCACCAAGCCGTTTTCCGAAGATCAGATCCGGTCAGCCGTCAGTCAGGCGATGTTCTTCGCATCAACCGAGACATTGGGGGTCTGAGCGGCACCCGGCCACAGGGCCGCCTCGGTCAGGCAGGTAATCACCGCTTCGGTCGTAAACGGCCGGACCAGAACTGACCATGCGGGGGCCATAGTCTTGGCCGCCCGTTCTGCTGCATCGCCAATCAGAATAACGCGCCCCCCCCTGACCCGGACCGCATCACACAGCACACAAGTCTCTGCATGCTCTGGATCCATTGCCAGAAATGCCGCCGCCATAGATAGGACCGGATCGACAGCCCCAATGGCCGCTTTGGGGGACGGTGCCGTGATAACCCGGGCGCGGGGTGCGTAATCGGCAATTGTCAGCGCAATATCACGGGCGACCAGCGCGGGCTGCACCACGATCAGATAGACGGGACCAGAGTCAGAAGCAGGCTCTATCTTGGGATAACCCCATGACCAAGCCAGTTTGGATAGAATCGGCATATGTTTCCCCCATAGCACACACTCGACCTTAGATTGAAAATCAGCTTGCGCCCTGATCTGCGTCAAGTTCCGGGCTTTCTGGGTGCAGCCCGATCCGCGCCGAAAAAGCTGCCGGGCCTTTGAACAAAAGCCCGGCAGCAAGGTCATCCGGGGGGAGTGCCGGATAACGCCAAGTTTGCCGGCATGGAGGGACTGGAAGAGGGCCACGCCGGTTACAGGTGCAACGCAGCAAGGCCAGACTTGGTTCCCCCGTTTGTTCAGACGCCCAAAGCCTATTATCGGCGGAACCCTGTGACCCGGGCAGGCGTTGCCTTTGGCACAAAGACGGGGCGACGGGACATGGCGGCACTTCAGGACAAAGACCGGGGCGAAGGCGTGGTGCTGCGACCGGCCACTTTGGCGGCCAGTCCAGTGTCTGTGCCAATATCCAGCGGAGCCCTTGGCCTGCCCAACCTGGCCAATGTCGCCATTGTGGTCGCGATCATCTATCTGGCGCAGGCGGTAATCCTGCCGCTGGCCATTGCCATGCTGGTCACATTCGCCCTGTCGCCGTTGGTCACGCGATTGCGCAAACTGGGGCTGTCAAATCTGCCTGCCGTGCTGCTGGCAGTCGCTACAGCCTTTGCCATCATCGGGCTGTTCTTTCTGGTGGTGGTGTCGCAATTAAGCAGTCTGGCGCAAAATCTGCCGCAGTTTCAGGCCAATATCATCACCAAGGTCGACGGCATCCGGGCCGCAAGTAATGACCTGGGGGTAATCGGGCGGCTGACCGACATGATCACCGCGATCAATGACAAAATCAGTGTGGCCGTGCCAGAGCAGACCGCTGCCGGGACCGTCACAGCGCCCAGCCTCGCCAATCCGATGCCCGTGGAACTGGTGGACAACAAGGGGCCGATCGGCCTGTTGCAGGATCTGGTCCTGCCCCTGATCAGCCCGATTGCCACCACCGGGCTGGTCATTGTGGTCATCATCTTCATGCTGCTCGCGCGCGAGGATCTGCGCGACCGGTTCATCCGGCTGGTGGGGGCGAACGATTTACACCGGACCACGCAGGTGCTGCAGGATGCGGGCGAACGGGTGGCGCAATACCTGACCGTGCAATTGCTGGTCAACATGATCTATGCCCTGCCAATCTGGGGCGGGCTGTGGCTGATCGGGGTGCCAAATGCCGCACTTTGGGGGCTGGTGACGCTGGTGATGCGCTTTGTGCCCTATATTGGCACATTCATCGCGGCAGCTTTTCCGATGTTTCTGGCCTTCGCGGTCTCCCCCGACTGGTCGGCGGTGCTGTGGACCGTCGCGCTGTTTGGGGCGGTGGAATTGGTTACCAGTAATTGGGTCGAACCCTGGCTTTATGGATCGCGCACCGGGGTCAGCCCGCTGGCGATTATCATTTCGGCGATATTCTGGACATGGCTCTGGGGGCCGCTCGGGTTGGTCCTGTCCACCCCGCTGACGGTCTGTCTGGTGGTGATGGGCCGACACATTCCGCAGTTCGAAGTGTTCAACGTCATGTTCGGCGATCAACCGGTGCTCGCGGCACACGAGCGGCTCTATCAGCGCCTGCTGGTCGGTGATGCGCGTGAGGCTGTGGCCCAGTCCGAAGAGGCGCTGGAGGATCAGTATTTGGCGGAATATTATCAGGATGTTGGCATTCCCGCCCTGCTGATCGCCCAGCAGGATCACGCACGGGGGGTGCTGACCCCGGACCAACAGATGCGCTTTGGGATTCTGGCCCAGGCCATGGTGGCCGACCTGTCGCCGGTGGTCATCGAAGAACTGGCCGAAGCCCAGGCCACGACAAGTGAGGAGCCCCCCCAAATCCAGGGTGCTGCGTTTTCGGTGATCTGTCTGGGCGGGCGCAGCAATCTGGATGACGTAGCCGCGGCGATGCTGGTCCAGACCTTGCAGGCAGAAGGCGCCACAGCCATTGTTGCCCAGCATAGCGACCTTGCCACATCGCAACTGCGCAGCCTGTTGACCAAAGAGTATCAGTGCGTTTTGATCAACTATCTGGATCCTGCCCCCAGCCGGGCCTCTTTCCTGCATATTCGCCGGATCAAACAGGCCGCCCCACATCTGCGGGTCGGCGTGGTGATCTGGCAAATGCCTGGTGATCCTGGGGCCGGTTTGGCCAGCGGCGCTTTGGCCAGTGTCGTGACAGCGCAGGTGTCCGAACAAAGCCTGCAACAGGCCCGCGACATTGGTGCCGATTTTGCGGTGACCAATTTGGATGCCGCTGTGAAAGCTACTTTCCAAACCGTCGCGCCCGTCGCCATCGCTCCGGCCCGCAGACACCTCGGAAGGCCACGCAAAGTGCAGGCAGTTCCGGCCTGATTGCCGCCAAACGGAACCGGCGCCACCTGACTGGCGTTCCTTTCACAACCCAACGCAGGGTCTGCAGTTCAAGGATAATCAAAATGAGTCTGGATCTTTTCTGGGGCCACGTCGATGACGTCCGCGCGGGCATGCTTGATGTCACAAACGGGGCCCGCTATGTGCCGATGTCACATTACCCCGACCGGGATCGCAACTGTCTGTGGTTTATAACAGCCAAAGATACCGACGCGGCCAAAGCTGCCGTCGATGGCCCGATTAATGCCACCTATATCCTGTCCGATGGCAGCAAGGGGATTTATGCCGATCTGAAAGGCAAACTCGGCCAGTCAGACGACCGGGCCAAACTGGTTGAGTTGTGGTCGCCAGTAGCCGACGCATGGTTTGACGGCGGCATTGACGACCCTGACCTGCAATTGATGAGCTTTCACATCACTGCGGGTGAAGTTTGGACCACGCCCACCAGCGGACTGGCGTTCATGTTCAAAATCCTGCGCGCAAATGTCACCGGGCAAGCGCCTGAATTGGGCAGCCATTTCACGATTTAGCATTGCCTTGGCAAGGGGAAGCAGCGTCAGTCTGACGCCCCCTTGCCAATCTGGCACGTTCAAACTACCATCCACTTGGATGTTAAATGGAACCATGCCTGATGCCCCCCCTGCCCAAAACCACCGCCCAATCCCGACCCAATGACAGCGAAAAGATCACGATCAATCTGGGTCATATCGAGGGCGGACAGATCGAGTTGCTGGTGCTTGAAGGGTTTTATGCTAACAGGTCGGATTTCATCCGCACCGCGATCCGCAATCAGATCGACCGCCATGCCGAGGTGGTCCAACAGGCCGTTGCCCGCCGTCGGGTTGTGCTGGGGCTGCATCGGTTTACCCGCGCCGAACTGTCCGCTCTGCGCGACGCCGGGCAAACCCTGGATATACGGGTGCTTGGCCTTGCCGTGATCGACCCCGATGTCACCCCCGACCTTGCCCGCGCCAGTATTGCCAGCCTCACCGTTCTTGGCGCGTTTCAGGCCAGTGCGGCGGTCAAGGCGGCCCTAGCCGACCGGATGTCCTGAACCTTTACCCTTAGAAAGCCTCGTCACATGCCGTTTCGCCCACTTGCCGGCCAATCCGACGCTATGGCCGAGATCACCCGACTGACCCGCGCGGGCGACCTGACCCAAGCCACAGCCCGCATCCAGCAAATGCTGGGCGGCAAACCTGCGCCGGTTGAGCCTGACGTGATCGAGGGCGACTACACCCGCATAGATCCGGCCCCGCGCACAACGCTTGGGCAAACCCTGACCCGGATTGCGGCGGGGGGGATGCGCCCTGATGTCATGCAGCATACCGGACCAACCCACCCCATGCCCGCTGCGGCACAGTTCAGTCCGCACAGCCATGCAGGACTGCACGGCAGCCGCGATTACTGGCTGTTTGTCCCCGCTGGTGCCAGCACAACCCCGCGCCCATTGGTCATCATGCTGCACGGCTGCACCCAGACGCCGCAGGATTTTGCGGCCGGGACCGGGATGAACGCCCATGCCGAAACCCAAGGGGTCATCGTCGCCTATCCGGCCCAGCCTGCCGGGGCCAATATGAACAAATGCTGGAACTGGTTCCGCCCGACCGATCAGGGGCGCGACGCGGGCGAGCCTGCGATTCTGGCCGGAATCACCCGCGACGTGCAGCGACTGCACAATGCCGACCCGGCCCGCACCTATGTGGCCGGACTGTCGGCAGGCGGGGCGGCGGCGGTGGTTCTTGGGCAAGCCTATCCCGACCTGTTCGCGGCCATTGGCGTGCAATCCGGCCTGCCCGCCGGGGCGGCGCGGGATGTGCCGCAGGCATTGCAGATCATGCGGACAGGGGCGGCGGGGGGCAAATTGGCCCATGCCGTGCCGACAATCGTGTTTCACGGCACCGGGGATCAGACCGTCGCACTGAAAAACGGCCAAGGCATCATGGCGCAGGCGCAACGCGGGTTTGGCGGGACTGTGCAAGTTGAACCAGGTCACAGCGGGCGGCGCTATACCCGTACCACCCAAACCCTGTCTGACGGCCGAACCTCAGCCGAACTTTGGCAAGTTGAAGGTGCCCCGCACGCTTGGTCCGGCGGGCATTCGGCGGGCAGTTATACCGACCCCACCGGCCCTGATGCGTCCGTCCAGATGCTGCGGTTTTTTGCCCAACACCGTCTGGACTAGGTCGCCCCAAGGGTCAAATGCACCGTTGCGGCCCCGCACATGGTCAGCCGAAAGGGACCGCCAGCATGGGGCAAGGTTGACCCGTCAACAGTGACCCCGACAATGCCGCGCCCTGTGCCGGCCGCATTATCAACCTCGATTTGCACCACTGCATCGCCATGCCGCACAGTGGCCGAAACCCTCGGCCATTGCGCAGGAAAGCATGGGTCCAGCAACAGATCATTGCCCTGCCGACTGATCCCGATGATCCCCTCGACCCCGGCCCGGTGCATCCAGCCCGCCGATCCCGTATACCATGTCCAGCCTGCGCGGCCTTCGTGCGGGGCGGTGGAATAGACATCGGCGGCAATGACATAGGGTTCGCCCTTGTAACGCTCTGCCGCTTGCGCGTTCAGGGTATGGTTGATCGGGTTCAGCAAAGCGAACAGTGCAGCCGCCCGGTCGCCATGCCCCAGTCTGACATGTGCCAGCACCGCCCACATCGCCGCATGGCTGTATTGTCCGCCATTTTCGCGCAGGCCGGGCGGGTAGCCTTTGATATAGCCCGGATCATGCGCCGTGCGGTCGAACGGCGGGGTAAAGAGCAACGCCAGACCGGGCCGGATCAGGTGTTCATCCACGGATGCCATGGCCTGCGCCGCCCGCGCCGGGTCTGCCGCGCCTGACAGCACTGCCCAGCTTTGGGCGATGGAATCGATCCGGCATTCATCGGCACTGGCGGTGCCCAGCCAGGTGCCATCGTCAAACGTGCCGCGCCGATACCATGCGCCATCCCAGGCCACGCCCTCGATCGCCTGACGGACCTTTTCGGCATGGTCGCGCCACGCCTTGGCGCGGATCGGATCGCGCGGATCGGCCAGGGGGGCAATCATCCCGATGGTGGTGATCAGCAACCAGCCCAGCCAGACAGATGTGCCCTGTCCGCCTTCGCCCACCCGGTTCATCCCGTCGTTCCAATCGCCGGTGCCGATCAGCGGCAGACCGTTCGCCCCGGTCAGGGCAATGCCCTGGTCAATTCCCCGGGCACAATGTTCAAACAGGCTGGCGGTCTGGTCAGACAGCATCGGCTGAAAGAAATCATCATGTGCGCCGGGCTGCAATTGCGGGCCTTCGATGAACGGGATTTGCTCGTCAAGAATGGCCGCGTCACCGGTGACCCCGATGTAGTGGGCTACGCCATAGCCCAGCCAAACCCGGTCGTCCGAGATTCGGGTGCGCACCCCTTGGCCAGAATGCGGCAGCCACCAATGCTGCACGTCGCCTTGGGGAAACTGCCGGGCGGCGGCCCGCAGCAGATGGCCGCGGGTCATCTCTGGGCGGCTAAAGGTCAACGCCATGCCGTCCTGCAATTGGTCCCGGAAACCATAGGCCCCGCTGGCCTGGTAAAACCCGGCCCGTGCCCAAACACGGGCTGCAAGGGTCTGATACAGCAACCAGCCATTCAACATGATATCCATGCTTCGATCGGGGGTTTTGACCTGAACGGCAGTCAACAGATCGGCCCAATGGCCGGTGACTTGCGCCAGCACCGCGTCCAGATCGGCGACGCGATACCGCCGTATTACATCCTGCGCTTGTTCCAGCGTGGCCGCCTGCCCGAGCAACAGCCGCAGGTCCACCGATTGCCCCGGTTGCAAGGTCAGCACCCGTTGCAACGCGGCACAGGGGTCCAGCGCTGCCCCGGTCCGGCCCGACAACGCGCCCGACAGCCCGTGCGGATCGGCCATCGAGCCGCCCATCCCCATCACCTCGGCCCGGTCTCCGGTCCAGCCGGTCATTTCCGGGCCAATATCGGCAAAGCCGACGCGGCCCGGAAACGCGATGCCCCAGGGGTTGCGGGCCAGCAGTGCGCCGGTGTCTGCATCCATCTGCGTGGTCACAAACCCTGATGTCGCACTGCGGGACGTGCCCAGCACCCATGCAGAAAAGGCCGTGACCGACAGGCGGCGCGGCAGGGACGTGGTGTTGGTCAGGGTCAGCCGGGTGATCCGCACCGGATCGGCCAAAGGCACGAACTGCACCATCCGGGCAGCGATGCCATGGGCGGTGTGGTCAAACTGCGAATAGCCAAAGCCATGCCGGGCAACATAAGTGCCGATGCCACGGACAGGCAGCGCGGTAGGGGTCCAGACCGCGCCTGTATCCAGATCGCGCAAATACAACGCCTCACCCGCCGGATCGGTCACCGGGTCGTTCGACCAGGGGGTCAGCAGGTTTTCACGGCTGTTTTCAGACCAGACAGACCCTGACCCCTCGGCGGAGACCTGAAAGCCAAAGCTGGGGTTGGCGATGACATTGATCCACGGGGCAGGGGTGGACTGACCATCCTTCAGCACGGTCACATAAGTCCGGCCATCATCGGCAAACCCGCCAAACCCGTTAAAGAATTCAAGCGGCGGCAGGTCGACAGGCGGGACAGGCAGGGACGGCACGACCGGGCTGACCGGGGGGGTGACAACACCCTGAACCGTCAGCGTGTCCATCTGTTGACCGATACTGCCCCGACTGGCCTGCAACACCACTCTGGCGGCAGACAGCAGCAGCGCGCGGGCCTCGGGTGTGACCAGATCGGCACGGAGCAGATGTACCGTGCCTCGGCTTTGGCCAGAGGTCACTTGCGGGCGTGACTGGGCTGACCGCACCGCCGTTTCCAGCGCGATCTGCAAATCCTGCACATAGGATGACGAGCGTTCGTTCAGAATGATCAGATCGACCACCATTTGCCGGGCTTGCCAATATTCGTGGGCGGCCAAAATCTGACGGACCTGATCCATATCCTGCCCGTCATCAATCCGCAGCAGGATCAGCGGCAGATCGCCCGAAATCCCGAACGGCCAAAGCCCCGATTGCGGCCCGGCGCCAACGATGATCCGTTCCGAGGACGGGCGCAAACGCGGATCGCCCCGCAGGATAACCCCGGCCAGGTCCTGAAAATCCACGGCTTCGGCGTTAGTGATCCCCAAGTGCCGCAATTGCACCTGCGCCTGGGTCCAGGCCAAAGTTGCCGCCCGTTCAAAGGCCGATGCATCGCGGTGCCGGTCCACCAGTTCAAGCAGTGCTTCGGGCGTTTCGGCAACCATGGTCCAGAACGTCACCCGCACCCTGCCGCCTGCAGGCACCCGGACCTGACGGCGGATCGAAAACACCGGGTCCAGCACGGTGCCGGTGGTGCCTGACAGCGGGGTTGCCACGCTGGCCGCATGACGGATTGACCGGCCCCGCCCGATAAACTGCGCCCGGTCGGTTTCATATTGCACCGGGGCGGTCTCCTCGCCTTCGACCACGGCGATATGGGCGGCCCAAACCTGAGGCTCATGCGGGGAACGACGGCGGCGGGTGGCGATGATCACGCCCAGTTCGGGCAGATAATCCGTGACCACGAACATCTTGGAAAACGCCGGATGCGCCAGATCGGTGGCCTGCGGGGCCAGCACCAGTTCGACATAGGATGTCAGGTCAATCCGGCGCGAACGCCGCCCGATATTGGTCAGGGTCACGCGCCGCGCCTCGGCATCATCTTCGGCGGACACCACAACTTCGGTCAGGCTGGTCAGGGTTGGGCTTTGATGAGTAAAGGCGGCGTGGTGTTCGCAAAACACCGCCCGGTGGTCCGTTGGGTCCGCCCCGGTGGGCTGCACTCCGGCAGACCATGCCTGCCCGGTATCCGCATCGCGCATAAAAATGAACGTCCCCAGCGCATCCTGGGCCGTATCAGCCCGCCAACGGGTAATCGCCATATCGCCCCAGCGGCTATAGCCTGCCCCGGTGGGGGTCAGCATGACGCCATAGCGGCCGTTTGACAGCAAATGTGCGGTGGGTGCCCCGGCTTGCACCATGTCAAACCGCCGGACTTTGGGCGTGTCGGTGGTTTCAACCGCCGAAACGGCGACTTCTTCGGCACGCGGATGGGCGGTGGCCACATCGCGGGGCACCCGTTCCTGCAACAGCAAATCGACCGACTGCACCATAGGAATGGCGTGGAACCGGGCGCGCAATTGGCCGTCCTGCACGGAGTTGGCGATCGCGGTGATGGTCATCCCCTGATGATGGGCCATGAAACTGCGGACGATGGCATGGGTTTCCCCCTCGGGCAGGCGGGACGGCGTGAAATCGACCGCCTCGTAAAATCCATAGCGGCCCTGCGCCCCCATCGCATCCAGCCGGGCGAAGTTGGCAACGGCAGCTACAGGGTCAACCATAGTGGCAAGGCCAGTGGCATAGGGGGCCACAACCCGGTTCTGACTTAGCCCCCGTTTCAGGCCCAGACCGGGCACCCCAAAGTTGGAGTATTGATAGGTCATCTCAAGATCGCGGGCGTCATAGCTGGACTCGGATATGCCCCAGGGCAGGCCCAAAGCATGGCCGTAAGCCCGTTGGCGGGCCACGATCAGCCGGTTGGTTTGTTCCAGCACCGACCCCACCGGGGCGCGCATCACCAGCGATGGCATCAGGTATTCGAACATCGATCCCGACCATGAAATCAGCGCCGCCCCGGCCCCCACCGGCGTCGCCGCCCGGCCCAGCCGGAACCAGTGCCGGGTTCTGATGTCACCCTTGGCAATCGCAAACAGACTGCCCAGCCGGGATTCAGAGGCAAGCAAGTCATAGCAACTGCTGTCCAGCGCGTTTGTGGCCACCGAAAACCCGATCGACAGCAGCTCTTTGTCCGGGTCGAGCAGAAAGCTGAAATCCATGGCCATCGCCATCTGGGTCGCCGCAGCGGCCAGCCGGCTCAGCCGTGGGTCGGATGGATCATCCGCAGGGCTGTTCAGCCGGCCCAGCAGCCGGTCAGCCCAGAATGCGGCATCGGGGTCGGTCCGGTCGATGGTTGCGGCCAGGGTTTGCGCCAAAGTGAACAGCTCGGCCCGGTCAGTCCCGGCGCCGATTGCACGGTCAAGCTGGTCCAACATCGGGTTGGCCGCCCCGCCGATCACTGCCCGCAGCAACAGCAGCATATCAGTCAGTCCGGGCAGGGCCGACCGTGGCGCAGCTTCCGCCCACTCTCGACAAGACTGCGCCACCGCCAGCAAATGCCCGGCCATATTGCCACTATCTACCGAGGATACATAGGGCGGGTCCAGCACCCGCAGATCGCTGGTGTCATACCAGTTATAGAAATGTCCCCGAAACCGGGGCATCGTGCCCATTCGGTCCAGCGTTTGTTCAAGCCGGTCCAAAGCGTCGGATTGGCTGATCCAGCCCATGTCATGTGCTGCCACGGTGGACAGCAGATACAGCCCGATATTGGTGGGCGAGGTGCGCCGGGCCAGAGCGGGGCGCGGGGTTTCCTGAAAGTTGTCGGGGGGCAGGAAATTGTCGGCCCCGGTCACATGGGTTTCAAAATAGCGCCAGGTGCGGCGGGCAATCAAGCGCAGGCCCTGCACTGCGGCGGGGGTCAAGGTCTCGACAGGTCCGGCCCGGTGTGGCCGACTGATCACCCAAGCCAGTACCGGGGACAGCGCCCACAGCAGGCCAAACGGCGCGATCAGCTCCCAGTTGGCCGGAGTGGCCAATAGCCCCAGCGCACAGACGCCGATCCCCAGCCCGATTCCACCCGCCATCCCCCGGACCTGCCCGGCGATTCCGGGCATGCCGCCCGCCGTCACTTGGGCGGCAGTGACCCATTGCAGCAGGTTTTTTCGGCTGACAAACAACCGCCACAGGGTCCGCGCAATCGCATCGCCCATCAACCAGGCCTGATCAGCCAGAAACGCCACCGACAGGCCGAACTGCGCCAAAGCTACAGCAATATCTGCCCCGAACGCCGCAAAATGGGCCCGTTGGCTGACGCCGACCCGTTGCGGCAGAAACGCCAGCGGCAGGCTCAACAGGCGGGGCAAGGCCATCATGGCCAGCAGGCACAGGGTCCAGATCCCGGCGTCAGGCCATGGCAACATCCAGCCGGCCACAAGGGCCGCCAGAGTGAACGGGGCAACCAAGGACCGGCGCAGATTGTCGAGCATTTTCCAGCGGCCCACGGCGGGCATTTCGGTGCGCAACCATGGCAACAATTGCCAGTCGCCGCGCACCCAGCGGTGCGTCCGCTTGGCCGCCACATCGGTACGGGTCGGAAAATCCTCGATCACTTCGGTATCGGAGGCTAGGGCGGCGCGGGCAAAGACCCCTTCGAACAGATCATGGCTGAGCATGGCATTTTCGGGCACACGCCCGGCCAAAGCCGCGTCGAACGCATCGACGTCATAGATACCCTTGCCGGTAAACGACCCTTCGGCAAACAGATCCTGGTAGACGTCCGACATCGCGGCGGCATAGGGTTCGATCCCGCCGGGACTGGACATGATCCGCTGATACCACGAACCATCGAACCCCACAGGCAGGGCCGGGGTGACGCGGGGTTGCAGAATGCCGTAGCCTTCGGTCACCCGGCCCATGGTGGGATCAAACCGGGCGCGGTTCAACGGATGCGCCAGTTTGCCGATCAGACGGCGGACGGTATCGCGGGGCAACCGGGTGTCCGCGTCCAGGGTGATCACATAGCGGACATCGGCGGGGATGGTGATGCCAGGCAGGAATGTGGTGTCGGTCGCCCCGCGCAACAGGCGGTTCAGTTCGGCCAGCTTGCCGCGCTTACGCTCCCATCCCATCCAGCAGGCCCCGGCCGGATTCCACAACCGGCGGCGGTGCAACAGCAGGAACCGGGGGGCGCCGGGCATCGGATAGGTCTGGTTCAGCCGGTCAATGGCGGCGGTCGCTGTGGCGATCAATCCGGCATCCTGCGGGGTCACTTCGGTCGCGGCATCCGGGCCGTCCGACAGCAAGGCATAATGCACCGCCCCACCGATGCTGGACAGATAGTGCACCTCGAGCCGTTCGATCTGGGCCAGCAGATCGGCAGGGCTGTCCAGCAGAACCGGCACCGCCACCAGCGTGCGTAACCCGTCCGGCACCCCGCCCGTCAGCTGCATGCCCGGCAACGGTTGCGGCTGCACGCGGCGGGTGATGATGTGATTGACCCAAGCAGTGGCAGCATCGGTAGCAGGCCAAAGCGCCAACAGCAGCAAGGGCCGGGCGGACAGGCCGACAGCCCCAAGGATCAGCGCCAAAAGCGCGACACTGACCAGACCAATCGCGCCCAGATAACCGGGCAGACCGACCCGACCGACTTGCCGGAACAGCCGCCCGCCCAGCGGCGGCACATAGCCTAGCGCCGCTTCGATCTGGGGGCGGCCACGGCCCACCAGCACATGGCCCGGATCGCGTTCGCGCGGCCCCGGCCCCGATGTCGCCAGCTCCAGAGCGGTAGATGTCACCTCAAGCTCGTCACAGCCCGACCCGCGCGCCAGATCCTCGATCGCAGTGCGGTAGCTGTTGCGGGTCGCAAAATCCATCGCGGCGAAATCCGATCCGTCGCGCAAGCGGACATCAACCAGCGAAACCTCTTCGAAAAACTTCGCCCAGTCGAGTTCCGAGATGACGCGCATGCTGGTGACGATATTGCGCATGGTGACATTCGACGCGCCTTGCCGTTGCAGCGCATGGGCGACCACATCGTCAATCTGCGTGTCCTGCTGTCGCAAGCGGTGCTCCAGCCAGCCATGCAATGGCGTTTCAGC
>JANOMH010000513.1:0-3018 GCA_031420215.1 Rhodobacterales bacterium
CGCAGGGCAGGCAGGCTGGGCAGAAAGAAATAATCGCCCCCCACCATCTGCACAAAGGTTTTGACATGAATCGTCCGGCGCAGCGGATCTTCGGGGATAGTCATCGGGCCATCGGGGCCGACCAGCGGATCTACTTCCTCAAACAAGGTGCCAAAGCTGGAGTTGAGCAGCCATGTGGTTTGCACAAATTCGAACTGTCGGGCGATATCGGTGTTCAGGCACATGAACAACAGGCCCCGGTCAACGTGGTCATCGACCCTTGGGTCAGCAATCCGCGGCCCGTATTTGCGGCCCCGGCGCAGAATGCGGTGATTGTTGGCCGAATGCAGCAAGGTCGGCCCCTGATCTGGGGTCGGGGCCAGAGTGTCGCGCGGATTGGCCCGGCGCACATGACTGCCCAAGGAGCAACCAAAGCCATGCGGGTCAGTGTCACGAAACAGATAGTTGCTGTCGGGCTGTCCGGCCGGGTCAAGCGGCATCGGGCCAGCCGGGCACAGCAACTGGCCGTTGCGGTTACGGCCAATGACCCTTTCGGCCAGCCAGTCGGCAGTAATATGACCCGAGTGGTCGGGGTCGCGGGTGGCAATCGCGGCGGCATTCTCGTCCATCGACTGCCAGAACGCGGCCACATCTTGTTTCAGCTCGCGGACCACCAGATAACTGCCGTTCAGGCCGAAATCGAAAAAGCCCATTGCCTTGGGATGCGGCGGCAAACCGGCAGCAACCGGACGGTTGATCGTGTGACCGTCGTCCCCCGGAACCACAGGGCCGGGCGGCACCTCATGGTGGCCATTGTCATAGCCCAGCAGGATATCCCCCAAAGGCACACCCTGAATTGGGTCCCGTTCAGTGACCGGCTGACCGTTCAGCACCACGGCCTTGCCCGCATCGAACGGGGCGGGTTGCGACAGGCCATCGGCAAAACCGAAATGCTCGTTGCTGACCCCAGACTTTTCAACCTCGAGGTTCAGGTCAAGCTGGCGGACAACAGTGACTTGATGCGGCAACAGCGCCGCCGCGACCATTGCAGCCAGTGCAGCGGCGGCACCCTCATCCGGGGCATAAAGGAGCAGGACGGCGTGGACTATTTCGCCGCCACCAAACGCGGTTTCGCTGAAAAACCGGGTCACGTCATAGGCGCCGACCTCTGGCCCCATCGAAGCGGTCTGCGGGACATTGGCGCTCCACAATGGGCCGCCTTTGATCACGGTTTGCTGCCATTCGCCTTTGCGACGGTCGCCAAGGCGGCGCAGCCGGTCCTCTTGCATCATGCCTTCGCGGAACGGGGCCAGGAACGAGGCCAGCCCGGTTTCAGCCAGCCCCATCACCTGCAACCCCGTCCAGGTAAAGGCCAGCGCCACAGCTTGGGTCGCGCTGCCGCCCGTTGGCTGGGCCGAAGTCACCGGGGCAATCTGCTCCAGCGTCTGCAACCACGCGCCGCGCGGTTCAACGGCCGGATCAACGGTGCCGATATTGAGCAGCAAGGCGCGGCCTTTGGGCAGTGATCCGAACCCACTGACCACCAGCCCCTGGGTCTGGGCGGCGATGGCGGGCTGAAGTTTCCAGTTGTTGGAATCGGCGGGGGAAGGCCGGTTTACAGATCCATCATCCATGTGCGGGCCTCCTCTTCAGTCATGCTGGGTTTACGCAAACCATCGGCAATGCGGTTATTCCGCTCGATCTGATTGACGGTCAGTCCGGGATAGGCGCTGAACCAGAACCGGCTGACCGCGCGTGACGCCAGTGCCCAGTTCTTGAACATCCGGCCATTGCTGGAGCCGTCGTAGATCAGGAACCTTGTGGGTGGAAAGCCTACGCCCGCCCCCCAGGCCAAGGTCGTGCCAACATTGGCTTTCTCAATGAAGTCATCCAGATAGGAGCCCCAGCTTTGATCAAAATTGCTCAGGAACAATAACCGGCTGCCATTGTTCAAAAACGCCCAATGGGCGAAATGCACGGTGCGCATGCTGCCCAGATAGCCGTTGGTCGCGGTCACGCGCAGCAGCAACCCCAGCCCCAGATGCCCGGTGCGCAACAGGATCGTGCGCAAAACGCCGGGCTTGATCAGCACGATCGATCCCATATGGTTTTGCGCCACCCAATCCTCTTGCCGGGCCATGTCGTGCAGGATCACCGTGTCCAGCGGCGGGTCGGCCTGCGACGAATCGCGCTTTTCCAGATAGCGCAGCCAGAGTACGACCAGCGGCAGGATCACGATCAGACTCAGCAATCCGCGCAAAGTGATCCCGGCCATGTGCCAAAAGCCAAGACCCTCGGTTGACCAGACCCGCCCCTCCAACAGGCTAAGCAGCATGCTGCCAAACATCACCAGTGGCCACATCAGTGCGGTTGTCAGAATGACCGCAATTGCCACAAAACACGCGATCAACACCGCCCGCTCGGCCAGAAAACCAAGCAGGTTGAATTTGGTTGGCATTTCCGTGCCGGGCAGGGCCTTGCGGGCCAGATAGATCAGAAAACCAATGACGGCGGCCAGAACGAGGATCAGCAGAAAGTAGGTCCTGGCAGGCAGCAAGGCCGCGACCGCCACCCCCGGCAATGACAGGACCAGCAGCAAGACCACCACGAACAGCATGAGCCGGATGAAATCGCGGGTGCGTTCGGTGCTGGAAATCCGGGGCGGAGAATCCGCGGCCAGCCACGCAAATCCGGGCAACAGGGCCTCGCGCAACTGGCGATGCACCTGGGGTGGCGGCAGACCGCGATAGATGTCGGTGCTATGTTTGGCCGGGTCGTCAAGTTCGCGGCGCAATTCGCCAAACAGCGCCGCTTCAGTCAGGATCCGATCGCGCGACATGCCGCGATTGCCATGGTGAAACGCACTGGGCCATTGGGTCCGCGCCTCCATATAGGGGGCAACCGGGGCTACGGAACCCGGCGCGGTGACCGCCAGATACAGCCTGGCATCGCCGTCCAGCGGCTGCTTGCAACAGCGCAGCATCTCGCGGATTTTTTCGCCAAAGGCTGCCTCGATCTGGCCCCAGAACACACCGGGCG
>JANOMH010000514.1:0-7644 GCA_031420215.1 Rhodobacterales bacterium
CCCGAACGGAATGTAATCGATTGTAACTGAGCCGCCATCATGAGCGACCGGCACCGGAAAAACACCACCGGCCAGAAAATGCGCCACCTGGCCGCTAAGGGCGGTCAGGATCGGTTCGGCCAAAGAGCGTACCACGCCACGCGATTCCAGGGCCTCGAGCAGGATGCCGACTTCGATGCCACCGGCATTGAAGCCGAACAGGATCGCGCCCTCGTTTTCGTTGATCGCCGGGACCGCGCCACCAAATGTATTGGCAATCGCGCCGGCGTTATTGTTGGTGCCATTGCCGCCGGACAGGCCAAGATCGCCGCCCAAGGCAGTGCCCTGCAAAGCCACCGAGGAGGACAGCGACTTGCTGACCGAGCGCTGCATTTCGGCAAAACGGACCTGCAGCATCACCTGTTGGGTGCCGCCGACGCTCATCAGGTTGGACACGCGGTCGGGGGCATAGCGTTCAGCCAGCTCCAAAGCGCGATCCAGCCGCGCGCTCGAACTTACCAAGCCCGACAGCACGATGCCGTCATTGGCGGTGCGCACTTCAATCGGCTCGCCGGGCAGGATCTGCTCCAGCCGTTCCTTGAATTCTGCAATGTCCGGGGTGACGTGAATCTCGACGTTGGTGATCAGGCGGCCATCGGCCCCCAGAATGGTCAATGTGGTGCGCCCCGGTTCTTTGCCCAGCACATAGATCGTGCGGTCCGACAGCGAAGAGATATCGGCAATGCCGGGGTTGGCGATGGAAAGTTCGGCGAAAGGCACGTCACTTTCAACCACAACCGCGCGGTTCATCGGCACCTCAAGCGCACTCGACGGGGTGCCGCGCATCACGGTCAACGTCTCTGCCGATGCCAGTTGCGGCACCGCCCCCAACGAAAGCATCAAACCTGCCAACGCTGCTTTAACAAACCTGCTCTGTGTCATTGTGACCCG
Source organism: Rhodobacterales bacterium (assembly GCA_031420215.1). Taxonomy (GTDB): domain Bacteria; phylum Pseudomonadota; class Alphaproteobacteria; order Rhodobacterales; family Rhodobacteraceae; genus JANOMH01. Next base: position 931 of record JANOMH010000514.1, read on the forward strand.
CCTCTCTGATCACGCCTGCGTGCGGGAGATTTTTCCCGTCGTTTGTGCCAATCTGACCTGACTGGGCAATATAATCAAGAATCAATGTCTTATGACGCCTTCTTTATGTGGATAACTCGCAACAGATGCGCAAAAGCCCCAATGCAAAACGCGCCCCCGGTCAGGAGGGCGCGTTTATCTGGGGAGAGTTTGACTGCAATCAGTTCGTACAGGGGATCGGAATTTCAACCACTTCCGCGCCGCGCCGGGTCCGGATCGTGCAAACCTGGGCTTGCTGAACCTCGACCACTTCGGCCGGCTGGATGCCCAACAGGGACTGTTGATCCACTTCCGAAGCGACGGCAACTGTGTCATCCGCAGAACCAACCAGCGACAAAGACAGCGATCCGGTGGATTGCGCCTGGGCAAGATTGGCCACTTGTTGCGGGGTCACTTCGACTGTGACGGTGCGGGCAATCATCGCGCCGCTCATCGAGCCGTCGGAGGTCTGGTCTACGGCGACCAGCGCCACACCGGCCTCGATCAGTTGGGTAACTGCGCGGTTGCCGGTGTCGGCATTCAGGCTTCCTGACCAATAGACGTCGACCTTATCGCCGGGGCGCAAGAAGCCCGAGACGCCGCTGGACACGTCGACAGTGATGGTAAAGGCGCGCATGCCGCGGGTCAGGCGGGTGGTGATCCCTGCATCTTCGCCGGGTTCAGTGACTTTGGACAGCAGCACAGGCTCGTTCAGATCCATCTGCCGCAAGACAAAACGCTGGCCATCTTCGCCCGCCGGAAACAATTCTTCTTCAGTGCGAAACACACCTTCGGGCAAGAAGGGTTCGGCATATCTAATCAACACCACATCTTCCGGGGTCAGTGCCTCGCCATAGTTTATGGTGCGGGTTAGGGCATAAACCTCGACCGTTGGAACCTGTGCTGCCACGACGGCCCGTTCCCGCGCCAAAGCGATCGACTGTGCCGAAAAATAGCCCTGTGCCATATAGACTGCAAAGCCGGCCAGCCCGAGGCCCACGATCAAGACCAATCCAAATACTGCGCGCATTTTTTATTTCCCTTCTTGCCTCATCCACCGATCATTCATCGTCGCCGACCTTCCAACGCCCTTGCGGCGACAATGTCAGCAGTCTTAATCCCCGACAGTTTGGTCAGCGAGATTTGCGCCCAGCCCGTCAGCAGGGTCCTGCGCTGCGGTTCTAATGATCCCGACCACGCCCAAGGCCATACCGACCAAGGCGGCGGTCAGAACCACCCAGTCCACAGTGACCGCTCCGCTTTCACTCTTGCGAAAGCCACAGAGAAATTTCACCATGCCGATCTCCTGCGCCAAGGGCCTTTCGCCCACCTGTCCTCCACGGCCTAACCACCAATTGTGGTGATAATGCGGAAACCCAAGGGAAGTTTGATGGTCAAGCTATAGCGAAAACGTAAAGAAGTAGTCGGTCAATTGGAAAAAAGGCTACACCAACAAGTGCAGCCTTTTTTGTTGCCTCAGACAAGACAGAGGCGATTACGACCCAACGGCGGTGTCGGTCAGCTCGGTGCCAATGTCGGCAGCCAGATCGGTCGCGCCTTGACGGACGGTGGTCAGAACGGCAATGCCCAGACCAACGATAGCAGCGGTCAGAACCACCCAGTCAACGGTCACGGCACCATCTTCGTCGGCGCGGAAGTTTTTGATGAAATTCAGCATTTAGGTTTCCCTCCTCAGGGTGTTCACACGGGTTTCAACTACCAACCGGATCACTTCAGGCCGGCCTCTTGATTGGCCCGATCCCCGTCTTGGATGAGAAGATATAGCCACCCGATTGGGGCGTGATTTAGGCAGGTTTCGTGCATTTTCGGGTCCGTGAACTTTTCGTTAAACTATCTGGTAAGATATTGTTTTGAATTGACACTTTTCTGTATTCATGAGGAATCTCAAGTGTCCGCCCGGTGCAAACCGTGGCCAAACCTCCGCAATTGGGCGGAAATCTGGCCCCCAAAACCAAAGGCCGATAGCCTTGACGGCGGGTTTCTGCGATTGATTTGAGCAACAAGAAACGAATCCGAGGCAGGACAAGATGCGCTTTTGCAGTGCCGTGGCAGCCCTTTTGGGCGCAGTAATCATTGCCGATTCTGGGCTGGCACCAACTGCCGCCCTGGCCGATTTTACCTTTCGCAGGGTCGGTGTGCCTGTGGCCGGAACAGCCCAACGGATCACTGTCCAGATCACTGAACAGGGCCCGCATGCCCCGTCTACCCCAACAGCCCCAGCCGCTGCAGACGAACCCAGCGCCGCCGCCGCCCCGGTGATCGCCACCAGTGCAGCCCCGTCCGGCACCGACTGGTTCTGGAACATGATTTCGCCGAAACTGGAAGACAGCGCTCCAGGGCGGCTGGAACTGGCCTTGCGCGCCGTGAACGCGGCCCCCGGCGGTGCGGTCAACCCGCCACGCTTGCAGACATTGCAGGATATTGCCCGGATCCATGGTCAGGATATCCTGCAGGCCACCATCGATACCCGCGTCTCACCGGCATTGGCATTGGCTGTGATTGCGGTTGAAAGTGCCGGGCAGGGCGATGCGGTCAGTTCGTCCGGGGCCGAGGGGCTGATGCAGTTGATGCCCGCCACCGCCGCCCGATTCGGGGTCGATGACAGCATGATCACTGCAGATAACATCAAAGGCGGCGTCGCCTATCTGGACTGGCTGATGGGTCATTTCGACAATGACCCGATACTGGTGCTTGCCGCTTATAATTCGGGCGAAGGGTCGGTGCGCGACAATTTCGGTGTGCCGCCCTTTGCCGAAACCCGCGCCTATGTGCCAAAGGTGCTGGCCGCATGGGTCGTGGCCCGTGGCTTGTGCCAGACCCCGCCCGAACTGGTGTCCGACGGCTGTGTGTTTGCGGTCAATAACCTGTAGGTTCAGGCTATCGGCGCGGCAGGAGCCTCCGGCGGGGATATTTAAGACCCAAAGAAATACAAGGTCAGAGTAGCGTGGCCTCGGTTGCGGCTCTGACATCGGCTTCGGTAACACCGTCTGCACATTCGACCAGCTTCAGCCCGCCGGGGACCACATCGAGCACGCCCAGATTGGTGATGATCCGGTTGACCACAGCCTTGCCAGTCAGCGGTAAAGTGCATGATTTCAGCACCTTGGATTCGCCATGCTTGCTGGTGTGATCCATCACCACAATCACCCGGCCGACGCCTGCGACAAGGTCCATCGCCCCGCCCATGCCCTTGACCAGCTTGCCTGGAATCATCCAGTTCGCCAGATCACCGGTTTCAGAGACTTCCATGGCGCCCAGAATCGCCATGGCAATTTTGCCGCCGCGAACCATGCCAAAGCTGGTGGCGCTGTCAAAATAGGCGGTTTGCGGCAGTTCGGTGATGGTCTGCTTGCCAGCGTTGATCAGGTCAGCGTCCTCTTCGCCCTCGTATGGAAAAGGCCCCATGCCGAGCATGCCGTTTTCGGATTGCAGCGTCACTTCAATGCCTTGCGGGATATAGTTGCTGACCAGCGTCGGGATGCCGATGCCGAGGTTGACATAGGTGCCGTCCTGCAGTTCAAGCGCGGCGCGGGCGGCCATTTGGTTGCGGTCCCAAGCCATCAGCGCCGCCCTTTCCCGGGCTTTGGTGGCGCTTGCGTGAAGAGTTCTTCCGGAAATTGATCGAACATCGCCGGGTCCATCGCTGTTGCGGCAGTCATGAAAGCGCTCAGATTGGCGGCACTTGCCTGCACCAATGCCCCAATGAGCACTGGATTCGCCTTGGCAAAACCACTGCCGAAGGTCGCGTCGATCTTTGTCACCGCGGCGTCAAAGAATACATTGGTATAGCCTGTGGCGGCGTCGGAACTTTCGTCACTTTCCGCGATGATGTTCATGTCGTTTCCTTCTTGCGAGTGGTGCGTTGCTCAATGCGCTTTTCATGTGCGCCCTGGACAATCCGGTGCACATAGATGCCGGGCAGGTGGATATTGTCGGGGTCAAGTGACCCGGTCGGCGCGATTTCCTCAACCTCTGCCACGCAGATTTTGCCGCACATGGCTGCGGGCGGGTTGAAATTGCGGGCAGTTTTGCGGAACACCAGATTGCCGGTCGCATCCGCCTTCCACGCCTTGACAATCGCCAGATCGGCCACGATCCCATGTTCAAGGATATAGGTCTGGCCGTTGAAATCCTTGTGTTCTTTACCCTCGGCGATGACGGTGCCGACTCCGGTTTTGGTGTAAAATCCCGGAATACCGGCACCACCGGCGCGCATCCGCTCGGCCAGCGTGCCTTGGGGGTTGAATTCCAGCTCCAACTCTCCCGACAGATATTGCCGCATGAATTCGGCGTTTTCGCCGACGTAGCTGGAGATCATTTTGCGCACTTGCCGGGTTTGCAGCAGGATCCCGATGCCGAAATCATCAACGCCCGCGTTGTTTGAGGCGAAGGTAAGGTCTTTGGTGCCTGCATCCTTGATCGCGGCCAGCAGCAATTCGGGGATGCCGCACAGGCCAAAACCGCCCGAGGCGATGAACATGCCGTCAAACAGCAGCCCGTCCAGGGCGGCGGTGGCAGTGGGATAGACTTTCTTCATGGTGCCCCCAGCGGAATTTCAGGCAGTCTTTGCCCGATTGCGCGACAGTGTCAAACAAATGCCGCGCTGCGGCGTCATTCGGCTGCCTTGGCCGCGGGTTTCTTAGCTGCGGGTTTCTTGGCAGGTGTTTTTGCAAGTGGTTTTTTTGCCGCCGGTTTTTTCGCAGCGGCCCTGGGTGCGGCTTTTGCAGCTGCTTTCCTGGCGGGCTTCTTGCCACCTTTGGCCGCTTTGTCGTTCACCAACGCAACAGCCATGTCGAACGTCACCGCCAGCGGATCGGTATCCTTGGGAATCGTCGCGAATACCTTTTCCCATTTGACATAGGGGCCATAGCGCCCCTCCATCACCGCCATCGCCCCGCCATCGGGATGATCGCCCAATTCTTTCAGCGGGGCCACAGCCGCCCCACGCCCCGGACGCCCGGCCTTTTTCTGCGCCAGAACTTCCATCGCGCGATTCATGCCGATGGTGAAAACCTCGTCCACATCCTTGATGTTGGCATAAGTCGCCCCGTGTTTGACATAGGGGCCAAAGCGGCCAATCGCGGCTTCGATGGGTAATCCATCCTCGGGGTGGGAACCGATCAGACGGGGAAGGTTCAGCAATTGCAGGGCTTTATCGAGGTCCATCTCGCTGACCGACCAGCCTTTGGGCAGGCTGGCGCGGGGCGGTTTGGGTTGTTCCTCGGTCGCCTCGCCGCGCTGGACATAAGGGCCGAAGCGGCCATCACGCAGGCTGATCGGATCGTCATTGTCGAAGCCAAGGATCTTGCCGTCGCCGCCGATGCCGTCACCTTCGACGCCGGGCGGGCCAAAGGGCCGGGTATAGCGGCATTCGGGGTAGTTCGAACAGCCGATGAAGGCGCCACCGGACCGGGCAGTGCGCATCGACAGATGCCCGGTGCCGCAGACCTGACAGGTGCGGGGATCAGAGCCATCTTCGCGGGCGGGAAAGATGTGTGGGGCGAGGACTTCGTTGATTTTTTCAAGGACTTCGGTGATCCGCAGATCGGCGGTTTCGGCCAAAGCGGCGCTGAAATCACGCCAGAACCGGGCCAGCACATCCTTGTAATTGGCGTCACCTGCGCTGACCTGATCAAGCTGGTTTTCAAGATCGGCGGTAAAGTCGAATTCCACGTATTTGCGGAAATAATTGGTCAGGAAAACAGTGACGAGTCGGCCTTTATCCTGCGGAATCAGACGGTTTTTGTCCTTGGTGACATAATCGCGGTCCTGAATCGTGGTGACGATGGACGCATAGGTGGAGGGGCGGCCGATGCCAAGCTCTTCCATCCGCTTGACAAGGGTGGCCTCGGTAAAGCGGGGGGGCGGCTGGGTGAAGTGTTGTTCGGGGGTCACTGATTGTTTGTTGGCGGCCTCACCTGTCATGATCTGCGGCAGGCGGGCGTCGTCGTCATCGGTGACCGAATCGTCGCGGCCCTCTTCATAGATCGCGATAAACCCTTCGAACAGAACCACTTGGCCAGTAGCGCGCAGAGTGACCTGGCCGTCAGCACTGCCGACATCGACCGTGGTCCGCTCCAGTTGGGCGGCGGCCATCTGGCTGGCGATGGTGCGTTTGTAGATCAGATCGTAGATTTTGCGCTGGTCGGCATCGGTGATTTTCAGCGTTTCCGCTGACCGCATCATATCGGTCGGGCGGATACATTCATGCGCTTCTTGGGCGTTTTTCGCCTTGTTTTTATACATGCGCGGGGACGCGGGCAGGTATTTTTCGCCGAACTTGGCGCGGATCGCATCGCGGGCGGCCATCACCGCCTCGGGGGCCATGTCGATGCCGTCGGTGCGCATATAAGTGATCAGGCCCGCCTCATACAGGCGTTGGGCCGCCGACATCGCCATTTTCGCGCCCATGCCGTATTTGCGGCTGGCTTCTTGTTGCAGGGTCGAGGTCATGAACGGCGGGGCGGGGTTGCGGCTGGCAGGCTTTGCTTCAACTGACAGCACGGTCAGGTCGCGCGACCGGATCGCCTGCACCGCCATTTCGGCGGCGGTTGCGTTGGGCAGGTCGAATTTATCCAGCTTTTTGCCCGCCAGGGTGGTCAACCGCGCCTCGTAGTCCGCCCCGCGCGGGGTTTTCAGTTTGGTAGCGACAGTCCAGTATTCCTGGGCGCGGAA
>JANOMH010000515.1:0-2224 GCA_031420215.1 Rhodobacterales bacterium
CGACCGGCGCGGGTCGCTGACTGTGGATGACGAGGGCACACCGTCGCAGCGTAACGTCCTGATCGACGACGGGATTCTGGTAGGCTTCATGCAAGACCGCCAGAACGCCCGATTGATGGGCGTCGCCCCCACCGGCAACGGGCGGCGCGAAAGCTTTGCCCATATCCCGATGCCGCGGATGACCAATACCTACATGCTGGCCGGGGATGCCGACCCGGCAGCGATGGTCGCCGATCTGAAGGACGGCATCTATGCCGTGGGCTTTGGCGGCGGTCAGGTCGATATCACCAATGGCAAGTTCGTGTTTTCCTGCACCGAGGCGTATCGGGTGCGCGGCGGGGTCATTGGTGCGCCAGTCAAGGGCGCGACCCTGATCGGCGACGGGGCCACATCGCTGCGGCAAATCCGGGCGGTGGGCAATGACCTGAAGCTTGACCCCGGGATCGGGAACTGTGGCAAGGCCGGACAATGGGTGCCGGTCGGCGTGGGCCAACCCAGCCTGCTGATCGGCGGGCTGACGGTGGGGGGTGCTGCGGCGTGATGAACAAATGATGGCGCTGAGCATCTTCAGGTTGTTTACCCCCCGTTAACTCCTTTCCTCTAAACCTGATTCTGCAACAGACGGAGTGCAGAATGGCTGAGAACCCCAACTCTTCCACTCACCCCCCACTCCCACCCACCACGGAAGAAGATCGGTTCTTCTGGCTTCGTCTGTTGCGCTCGCGCCGGGTCGGCATCGCCACCTTCTGGCGGCTCTTGCAGGAACATGGCACCGCCCAGAACGCGCTGAGCGTCCTGCCCGAGATCGCCCGCACTGCCGGGGTCAGTGACTACCAGATCTGCCCCGAGGGCGTGATCCATGCCGAACTGAAAGCCGCCAAAGCCGCCAAAGCGCACATGCTGTGCAAAGGCACCCCCGGCTACCCAAGCGCTTTGTCCGACATCCCCGACGCGCCCCCGATCCTGTGGGCCCAAGGCGACCTGACCCATCTGACCAAACCCATGGTCGCCCTCGTCGGTGCGCGCAACGCCTCCTCCCTTGGCACCCGGATGGCGAAAAAACTGGCCGAGGAACTGGGGGCGGCAGGCTATGTCGTGGTCTCCGGCCTTGCGCGGGGGATCGACGCCGCCGCACATCTGGCAGCCCTGCCGACCGGCACCGTGGCCGTCATGGCGGGGGGCGTCGACGTGATCTATCCAACCGAAAACACCGCCCTCGCCGACCAGATCGCCAAACAGGGCACCCTGCTGTCGGAACAACCCATGGGCCTGCAACCCCAAGCCCGGCACTTCCCGGCCCGCAACCGGATCGTGTCCGGCCTTGCCGGATGCGTCGTGGTGGTCGAAGCCGCAGCCAAATCCGGCAGCCTGATCACCGCTCGCAACGCGCTTGACCAAGGGCGCGACGTGCTGGCCGTGCCCGGCCACCCGTTCGACGGGCGGGCCGCGGGCTGCAACATGCTGATCCGCGACGGGGCTATCCTGGTGCGGTCTGCCCAGGACGTGATCGAGGCTCTGGGCATTGCCCCCGTCGCCGAAAGCACCAACATTATCCCGATCCACACCCCTGCGCCACTGTCCGCACCAAGGACCCTGCGCGAAACCGCCACCCTGCACGCGCAAATCCTGTCCCGCCTTGGTCCCTCCCCCATGGCCGAGGATCAGCTGATCCGCGATCTGGGCACCACATCGCATCTGATGGCACCCGCACTGATCGATCTGGAACTTGACGGTAAAATTGCGCGGCAAGCTGGCGGTCTCCTGGCGCGATTGATCTAGGCAGAGGTAGAAGGTCACAAACCACCTCACGGCACCCCAGCTGCACCGGGGTAAGGTGGGTTTCAACCCACCCAGCCCAACCCGATCCCCCTGATATCATCGGGCCTTGCGTAAGGTGGGTTTCAACCCACCCTACCTTAACCCAACACAATCAATGCATTAGCTGGCAGAAAAAACCATTTCCGCCAAATCAACCTGGCCGCATTGACATTACACGCCCCCCCCGCCCATGTTGCGCCGCCATAGGCCCCTGTTCGTAGCCCAAGGATTCCCCATGCCCGTCGTCGTTGTCGAATCCCCCGCGAAAGCCAAGACAATCAACGCCTATCTGGGGCCGGGCTACACGGTTCTGGCGTCCTACGGCCATGTCCGTGACCTGCCGCCCAAGGATGGGTCCGTCCACACCGAGGATAATTTTTCCATGGACTGGGAGGTGCAGGCCGAC
>JANOMH010000516.1:0-3648 GCA_031420215.1 Rhodobacterales bacterium
CGCAAATGGCGTGAATCTCGCCCTGTTCAACCGTCAGGCTGACATGGTCCAATGCTCGAACGCCCGGAAAGACCTTGCTGATCGCGCGCATTTCCAGCAGTGGCGTCATCTGGGATTCCTGCAAAGAATTGTGCCCGCCCGACTGGACGGGCACAAAATGGCTTACACCAATTGGTCAGCGGTATAGTAGCCCGACCCGACCAGCACTGCTTCGTAATTCACAGCGTTCACCGGCTGGGATTCCAGCAGGTAGGACGGCACAACCTTGACGCCATTGTCATAGGTAGTAGTGTCGTTGATCTGCGGCTCGGACCCTGACAGCACGGCATCAACCATGCTGACCGTGACTTTTGCCAGTTCGCGGGTATCCTTGAAGATCGAGGAATACTGCTCGCCAGCAATGATCGACTTGATCGACGGAATTTCGCAATCCTGACCGGTCACAATCGGCATCAAAAGATCGCCCGAACCATAGCCCACGCCCTTGACCGACGACAAAATGCCGATCGACAGGCCGTCATAGGGCGACAGCGCGCCATGCAGGGGCTTGTCACCATAGTTCGACGACAGCAGGTTATCCATGCGGGCCTGTGCAACAGCACCGTCCCACCGCAGGGTGCCGACAACGTCCATGCCCATCTGGCCGGACGGAATGACGATATCACCTGCGTCGATCATCGGCTGCAGGACCGACATCGCGCCGTTGTAAAAGAAGAAGGCGTTGTTGTCGTCGGGGCTGCCGCCGAACAGTTCCACATTCCACGGTTTCACATCGGCAAAACGCGCGTTCAGGCCCTCGACAAGGCTGTTGGCCTGCTGCACGCCGACTTTGAAGTTGTCGAAGGTCGCATAATAATCAACCGCACCGCTTTCGCGGATCAGACGGTCATAGGCGATGATCTTGATCCCGGCAGCGGCGGCATTTTCCAGCGCGTTCGACAGGGTGGTGCCGTCAATCGCCGCGATGACCAACGCTTTGACGCCCTTGGTGATCATGTTTTCGATCTGGGCCAGCTGGTTGGGGATATCGTCTTCGGCATATTGCAGATCGGTGGCATAGCCTGCCGCTGTAAACTGCTCGACCATGGACGCGCCGTCCGAAATCCAGCGGGCAGAGGATTGGGTGGGCATCGCAATGCCGATAGTGCCCTTGTCTTGGGCAAAGGCTGGCAGACCGGTGACAGTGGAAGCGGCAGCAGCGCCGCCCAGCGCCAAAAGCGCTCTTCTTGAAAGTTGCATTGTTCTTCTCCCTGGCGACCCTTGCGGGCGGCGACTTTGTGACGGTTGCTTGGGCAAACCCCTTGCAGCTACGTGGCGGGACTGTTGCAACAAGGCATTGCGAACGTCAATTTCTAATTTTGCATGGGCACATGGCAATAGTTGACCCGGAGAAGTCGTAGACCGGGCTGAACCGACTCTGGCCATTGTGACGAAAATTGTTCAGGTTTGCCGGAAACGGCAGCTAACCGGATAAAACGATGAAATCATTGGCTGACATGCTGATTTCAGCTTGGTCACCGATCAATGGTGGTGGGGTATTGCCCCGGTTGAATGTATCCAGCAGGATCGTCGATCCCGCCACCTCAGCCTTGATCCGGATCACCGAACCCATGAAATGCACTTCGGAAATCCGCCCTTGCAGGACGATATCATGTCCGGCAACGCGACCCAGCTGGGCGGCTTCGGGGCGCATGGCAATGCCAATTGGCGCGCCTTTGGGCCGGGGCAGCGGTTGGTTCAGGGCCACGGTCGTCGCGCCCAAAGTCACGACCCCGGTGTCAGGGTCCTGCACGACGGCCTCGAACACATTCAGACTGCCGACAAAGCCCGCGACGAACCGGGTAGCCGGGCGATTATAAATCTGGAACGGGGTGCCGATCTGATCGGCGATGCCGCCATTCATCACCACGACCCGGTCAGACATCGACAGTGCCTCTTCCTGATCATGGGTCACGAAAATCGTGGTGATCCCCAGCCGTTGCTGAATTGCCCGGATTTCAGCGCGCAGACTGACCCGGATTTTCGCGTCCAGCGCCGACAAAGGTTCGTCGAGTAACAGCACCCGGGGGCGCACAGCCAGGGCGCGGGCCAAAGCGACCCGTTGTTGCTGCCCGCCAGACAATTGGAACGGAAAGCTGGTCCCCTTTTCCGGCAAACCGATCAGCGCCAGCATGTCGGCCACGCGGTCCGCGGTTTCCTTGACCGACACGCCCGCGATTTTCAACCCGAACCCGACGTTTTGCGCCACGGTCAGATTGGGGAACAGCGCATAGGCCTGAAACACCATGCCGACATTGCGCTGATTGGGGCGCAGCGCCACCATATCCTGCCCCTCAATCCGGATTGCCCCGGCGCTGGGCGTTTCGAACCCCGCGATCATCCGTAGCACGGTTGTCTTGCCGCAGCCCGAGGGTCCGAGCAGCGACACGAATTCGCCTTTGGCAATGGTCAGGTTGAAATCCTTGACCACCCGGTTGGCCCCAAAGGATTTTTGCAGACCGGTGATATCGAGATAGGCCATTAGTGTTGTGCTTTCGTGTGTTTATTGAACCGCGATACCAACTGGATCAGCCCCAAAGCGCCCCATGTGATGGCAAAGCTGATCACCGCCAGCGCACTGGGTTCATAGGCTTTGTTGCTCCCGGACCAGACCAGATAGGGGCCGAAGGCAGGCCGGTCCAGCAGGGCCGCCAGCACATATTCCCCGATGACAATGGCGAATGTGATGAACGCCCCCGACAGCACCGCGACCAGCACGTTGGGCAGGATCACCCGGGCGATGATGGTGAACCAGCTGGCCCCGAGGCTTTGCGCCGCTTCGGTCAGGGTCGCAATGTCGATGGCCCGCAGGCCGGTATCCACGGCGCGATACATGAAGGGCAGGGCGATGATGACATAGCCGCAGGTCAGCAGCACATCGGTCCCGAGTGAAGTGCCCAACAGCGGCAGGAAGGACGAGGTGTTATACATCCGGATATAGCCGAACACGATGACGATGGACGGAATGACCAGCGGCAACAGCGTGATGAACTCGACCAGTGGCCGCAGTTTCGGCAGTTTCAGCCGCACCCAATAGGCGGTCGGCACCACGATCAGCGAGCCCAGCAGAATGGTGAACAGCGACAGCACAATGGAATAGCTGAAGGTCTGCCAGAATTGCGGGTCATTCAGGACCGATGCATAGGCGTCAAAGCTATAGACCCCGCGCCGCATCCGCAGCGAAAACTCGGTCATGCCCAGCAGTGGCACGATAAAGAACGTCAGACACAGGGCGAATGTGGACCAAGCCCAGAACTTGCCCAGCGTCATGATTTCATCCAGCGTTCGGATCGGCCCCGCAGGAACAGATACAGGAAATTGGTCACAGCGGTGACCACGATCATCCCGAATGCGATGGCATAGCCCAGTTGCGGGTCTTGCAACACGTCGCCCCGGATCTGGTTGAACAGCACGATGGGCACGATCGACAGTTGCGATCCGGTCAGCGCGGTGGCTGTGGCAATCGCTCCGAACGCGCTGGCAAACAGCAGCGCCATGGTGCCCAGCAGGGCGGGCAGCAGGATCGGGAATGCCACGATCCGCCAGTATTGCAGGCCAGTCGCCCCGAGGATTTCCGCCGCCTCGCGCCATTCCTGTTTCAGTCCGTCC
>JANOMH010000517.1:0-4521 GCA_031420215.1 Rhodobacterales bacterium
GCTGTCATAGGCCAAGGCGAATTGAGCGCGGCTCCAGGGCACCTCGCAACCATCCACCGGCACACCGAAATCATTGGAAATGGCCGGGTTGTCCCAGTTCACCAAAGCATTGTTCGGCAGCGATTCGGTATAGCCGCACCACGCAAGATCGCCCTGCCGCATCGTGCGGAAATTTTCGCCGTTGATCCAGATCATGTCAACTGATCCGGCATCCATGACCCCGGCTTCCTTTTCGCCCAAGACGATATTCACCGCCTCGCCCGTGTCGGTCAGCGGAATCTGGTTCAGGGTAATACCATAGTCATCTTTCAGAATACTACCAACATAATCAACCACATAGCTGTTAATATTGTCGGCCCCTCCCCACATGAACCAGTTGACTTCCCCACCCCGCGCTATTTCGACTATAGCGTCCCAATCCTGCCCGATCAGGACTGCACCGTCAGCCGTATCCGCAATCGCCGGCGTCACCAGCACTATGGACAACAGCACTGCGGTAAGTGTTCGTAGCTTCATTGATTCCTCTCCGGGATCACGTTGACTTGTTTTCAACGTGGCCCCCCGTTTTACAATAGTCCAGCCGATCAGCGGCTAATTGGCGGGGAAGGTCAAGGGCCGGAGCTTGATCGCCACTGTGTATCTTAGGTCGGCCTCACTGGTTGCCGCCAGGCCACATCGCGCACCAATATCAATGCCGAACCCACCGGCACGAGCGCCAATCCGGCGAGCACTTGCATGGTGTGAACAGGCCCGAGCCGGTCGATCATCGCCGCCCCCAGGACCGGCGCGACGGCGGCGGCCAGCAGGGCGGGTGCTGCCAACCGGCCCATGACGACGGCATAAGCGTCCGGCCCGAACAAAACCAACGGCAAAGCTCCGCGGGCAATTGACCAGATCCCATTGCCCGCGCCGTATGCCAGCAACAGCAGAGCGGCGGGCAGTCCCGTGGTCAGCCCGGCAATACCGACTGCAATCAGGCTGGTCGCGCCAAGCGTGGTCCAGACCGGGTGAAACCGGGCGCCAAACATCATTTCGATCAGCTTGGCCCCAACCTGCGACGGGCCGATCACCGCACCGATGGCGACTTCGGCGGCAACCGACAGCCCCTTGGCTTGCAGGATGGACAGCAGATGCACAGACAGGATCGTGGCCAACAGGCTAAGCGTGGTGCCGCCGACGGCAAGGATCCAGAACGCGCTGTCCGGCTGTGCTATGCGCTGTGGCCGGGTCAGCTCATCGGTCTCGACCGGCTGCTGCCGGGGAATGGCGAACAGGCATAACGGCAGAGTGACCAGCAGGTGCAGGGCTGCATAGGCCAGACAGGCCCCACGCCAACCCAACCACTCGACCAGCAGTGCCGACAGCGGCCAACAGACTGTGCTGGCAAAACCGCCCCACAGGGTCAGCTGCGTGATTGCCCGACGCGCCCCGATGCCATGGATCCGCGCCAAGGTGGAGAAGGCCGCATCATACAGGCCCGCCCCCATCGCTAACCCGAGCAGGCTCCACGCCAGTAAATAAACCGTTTGGTTAGCAGCGGTCGCCAGCACAGTCAGACCCAGCGCCAGCAATCCCATCGCACCCGCCATGACCGGCCGACCGCCATGGTGCAGGATCAACCGGCCAGTCCGCATAGCTGCCAGCCCCGCGACCAGCAGGCCCATCGACAAGCCCGCCATCACCATCAGCCGGGACCAACCGGTTTCCCGCATGATCGGATCGGCCAGAACGGCGAGCAGGTAGTAGGTTGACCCCCAGGCAAAGATCTGCACGACCCCCAGGGCCGCGACCAGCCTGTGGCCACTAAAGCCCACCCGCATCAAGCTGCCTGCGCGCAAGAACGGGCGGGTGCGATTTCAAGTGCCGCCGTGGCGCAATCGCCGACCGCAGGCCCAGTCGAACAAACCCCGGTCTCGGGCAACTCCAACTGCACCTGTCGGGCCGCGACATGATCGCCCGCCAGTTCAGCCACCACTGACCGGACCTGTTCATAGCCCGTGGCCAGCAGGAATGTCGGAGCCCGGCCATATTGAACCGCTAGGGCGAGAATACCTGCACATGCCCCCAATCCGCCACCGCCGCCCCGGCCTGCGCCCCCTGTTCAAGGATGATAAAGCCAAGCCCCCGTGCGGTGGCCTGCGCCGCAGCGGCAAGGCCGACAGGACCGGCCCCAAGGATCGAGATGGGAAGTTGGGTCGTGAATTTGTCCTTCCGAGATACCAAAAAGTTCCCGAACCTAGCCGACCTGTGGGGTCGGCGCGCAGGGGTCATCGGCGCAGCATTCGTCCTGCAGAAACCCGATCAGCGCCCACATCTCGGCATAGACCGCCCGGCAGACCAGCGTCGTCGCATGACGCTCCTGCGTGACCAACCCCGCCTCGATCAGACGCTTGAGGTGATGCGACAGGGTCGAGCCGGCCATTTCCATCCGGCCCTGCAATGTGCCAACCGACAATCCACTTTGCCCCGCCCGCACCAGCAACCGGTAGATGCCTAACCGGGTCGGATTACCAGCCCAAGCCTGTTCGGCTTCAGGCAGGTTGCCCCTGGCCTGAGTCAATGGACCTGCCTTATCCTTTTGTCTTGAGCCACTTCACAGACCGGTTTGCAGCCGCACCAGCAAAGCGTCCAGCATCGTATCGCACTGGTCAAGCTGTGCCAGACTGATGAATTCATCCGGCCTGTGCCCCTGTGCCATCGACCCCGGCCCGCAGATGACGGTCGCAATCCCCAGATGCGCCGAAAATAGTCCGCCTTCGGTGCCAAAGGCGACCTTGGTGGTGCCATTCGCCCCGGTCAAGGATTTTACAAAACTGACTACATCTGCATCCGGCGCAGTGCCGAGCGGCGGATAGGAATTGGTCAGGACAATCTGAATATCAGCCTCGGGAAATTCCGGGCGAACCGGGGCAAGGATCGCGGCGGCGGCGGCGCGAAGCCGGGCCAGCAGATCGGCGGGGTCATCCTCGGGCAGGTTTCTGATTTCAAAGGCAAAGGTGCAGGTGTTGGGGACAATGTTCAGGACTGTCCCGCCATTGATCTGCCCCACATGCAAGGTGGTATAGGGCACATCATAGGCCGCATCTTGGGAACCCTTGGCCATCACATCGGCCTGAATCCCGCGCAACGCGCCGATCATATCCGTTGCCAGATGGATCGCATTCAGCGCCATCGGGGCCAGCGCAGAATGACCCTCGCGCCCGGTGCAGGTGACCTGATACGCGGTCTTGCCCTTGTGCCCCGTGGCCACAGCCATCAGCGTCGGCTCGCCCACAATACAAAACCGGGGCCGGAACGGGGCGGCGGCCAGCATGTCGATCAGGGACCGGACCCCAATGCACCCGACCTCTTCGTCATAAGACAGCGCCAGATGCAGCGGCGTCTGCAAGCTGCGTTGCCCCGCCAGCACCGCAATCCGCAGGGCGGCGGCGACAAATCCCTTCATATCCGCCGTGCCGCGCCCATACAACTTGCCATCCGCTTGGGTCAGGGCAAACGGCGGTTTGGTCCAGTTCTGGCCAGTAACAGGCACTACATCGGTATGCCCCGACAACAGCACGCCGGGCAGATTGGCCGGGCCGATGGTCGCATACAGATTGGCCTTTGTCCCGGTGTCATCGCCGATGATCTGCACCACGGCACCTGCACCCGACAGCACCTTGGCGCAATAATCGATCAGCGCCCGGTTCGGGTTGGCGCTGGTGGTGTCAAAGGCAATAAGGTCGCGCAGGTAATCGACAGATTGCATGGGTTATTCATTCCCCGGCACGCCATAGGTCGGGGCAACAGTCGGATCGACCGCCCGCTGCACATAGGCGGCCATTTGCGGGCGGTACACATCCCAGGCCGCAACCAGCATCCCGATAGGGTCATCCGCCCAGTCGATCCGCAAATCAACCAGCGGCCAATCCAAGCTGCCAGCAATCTTTAACCCCGCCGAATGCACCGGCCCGGCCTCTCCGCCCGCCGCCAACCCGGTCTGAAGGGCAAGGATCAGCCGGTCGCCCAGATGCCCGGTCGCCGATTCAAACGCCGAAACCATGGCCTGCGGCACGCCCGCATCCGCCAGCAAATTGCCCCCCGCCGCACAATCCCGGCCCATGGCCTGCCCCCAGACCCCCAGCACCTGCGCGCCCGAATGGATTGCCTGCCCCCCGGCCGCATCAACCACCAGCAACTGCCGATAGTCGATAAAATCCCGCCCGGTGGCCACAAAAGCCAAGGCATCTGCTGCCGTTTTACCCTGTGCCAACTGGTCCAAAATCAGCGGCCCCAGCGTCGGATCGGTGATATTCTGACTGGCCACCACCCCCACCCCTGCCCGGACGTGCGCACAACGGGCGGCCACGGCAGGCGAAGATGACGAAATGACCATGCCAAACTGGCCGGTCCGGGCACATCGGGCGATCAGGGAAAATGTCATCGCGGTCAGTCCGGGATCACAGCGGTGCCGTCGATTTCCACCAGCCAGCTGGGCCGGGCCAGCGCCGATACGACCAGCCCGGTCGATACCGGATGCAC
>JANOMH010000518.1:0-5063 GCA_031420215.1 Rhodobacterales bacterium
CGTGCGGTTTCGCGGGCGCGAGGTGTTGTTCATGTTGTTACTGGCCACGCTGATGGTGCCGCATCAGATGACGATCATCCCGCAATTCATCATCTTCAAATGGTTGGGCCTGTATGGAACTGCTGCCCCCCTATATCTGCCGTCCTTCCTTGGCGGGGCGTTCGGGGTGTTTCTGCTGCGGCAATATTTCCGCACGATTCCGCTGGATTTGCTGGATGCGGCACGGCTGGACGGGGCATCTTTGCTGTCAATCTATTGGCGGATATATCTGCCCTTGGCCAAACCCGCGTTGGCGGCCCTCGCGATATTTGCGTTCATGAGCAGTTGGAATGACCTGTTTTCCGCTCTGATCTATCTGCCCAGCGATCTGGAACAAACCACCCTGCCTGTCGGGCTGTCATTGTTTCAGCGGCTTTATCGGGCGCAGTGGACAGTGATGATGGCGGCGGTGCTGATTTCGGTGGCACCGATCATGATCGCGTTCTTTTTCGTGCAAAAACAGTTCATTCAGGGCGTGGCAATGACCGGCGTCAAGTGATTTGGTGTGAAATAGTCAGCGGGCGCAGCCCCTCGGCCAGCAGATCCCAGACGCGGCGGATGCGCGGGGTCTGGCGCATCGCCTCGTGGGCGGTCAGCCACATTTCCAGTTGCGGCACCATCTGGCCAAAGGGCAATTCGGCGACCAGTGGGTCGGCCCGCCCAATGCTGGCCTGGGTGAAACCGATACCACATCCCGCCCGGACCAGTTCCCAATAGACAATATTGTCGTCACAGCGGATCTTGAAAAAGTCGCGGGTGATCTGCACCCCGGCGGCGCGAAACCCGTCTACGATGTCGCCACTGCGGTCATACCCCACAAAATCATGGTCAGCGAATTGCGCCATTGCTGTCGGGATTCCGCGGCGTGTCAAATAGGAATGTGCTGCAAAAACAGCCATTTCCAGATTGCCCAAGTGCTGAGTAACCAGATCAAGCTGGGTCGGCCGATACATTCGCACGGCAATGTCAGCCTCGCGGTACAACAGGTTCGTGGTGGCATCTGACGGGACCAGCTCGATGGCGATATGCGGCTCTGCCAGCCGGATTTTGGCAATGATCGGCGGCAGATGATAGACCGCCATGGCGACGCTGGCGGTCAGGCGCACTGTGCCCTCCAGCCGCTCCGCCCGGCCTGCAGCAGTCAGCGCGATCTGACCGGCGGCAGCGCGCATCACCTGCGCGGGCGCGATCAACGCCGCTCCGGTTTCACTCAGCGCGAAGCCACGGGACTGCCGCAGGAACAAGTCCGCGCCCAATTGCGCCTCGATCGTCTTGATTTGACGCCCCAAGGTTGGCTGACTGGTGCCAAGGGCGCGGGCCGCCGCGGACAGGCTTCCGGTTTCGGCGACGGCCAGGAACGCCTGAACCAGCGACCAATCCAGCGTGTTGAATGAATTATCCATTCACTATTGAATACATGATCCTCGAATTATGGCAATTCCTATTTGGTTGCGTTGAGGTCACTTTGGGATCGACACAGAGGAGATTTGGAAAATGACCCAGACAGTTTTGATTCTTGGCGGCAAAGGCAAAATTGGCGCGCATGCGGCGCAGGCCTTTTGGAATGCGGGCTGGCAGGTCCGGATATATGACCGCAGCACCGATATGGCGCAGGCCGCCATGGGCGCCGATGTGATCGTCAACGGGCTGAACCCGCCAAACTACCACAACTGGGCCAAGCTGATCCCGGCGATCACGGCGCAGGTCATTGCAGCGGCCAAGGCCAGCGGTGCCACTGTTATCATACCCGGAAATGTCTATAATTACGAAGGGGTTGGTGGCGAATGGTCAGAACACACGCCGCAGCGCCCGCATACCCGCAAGGGCAATATCCGGGTGCAGATGGAGCGTGACTACGCCGCATCCGGTGTCCAGACCATCATCCTGCGCGCCGGAAACTTCATCGACCCGGACCATAACCGCGACATCATGAGCCTGTTTCTGATGGCCGGAATTGCCAAAGGCAAACTGACCGCGCCGGGGCCGAAAGATGTCGTTACGACCTATTGTTACCTGCCTGACTGGGCGCAGGCCGCCGTCATGCTGGCTGAAAAGCGGGTGGAATTGGCCCGGCTCGAAGATGTACCCTTTCCCGGTCATGCGTTTTCTATCGAAGAGTTGCGCGCGACGGTCCAACAGGCTTTGGGCCGCCCGGTCCGGCTCAGCCCGTTTCCGTGGTGGCTGATGGCAATGGCCAGTCCAGTTTGGGAATTGGCCCGGGAACTGACTGAAATGCGCTATCTCTGGAATAACTCCCACACCATGTCGGGCACCAAACTGGCACGGCTGTTGCCCGATTTCCGGCCCACTGACCTGCGAGCAGTGATGCTGGCCGGGCTACCAGTTGATATCTACCCACACCAACCGATGCGGACCGGCGGCGAGGCCGTCGCTACCCAATAGGGCGGCCTTGGGGTCATCTGGGCCGGGCCAGAACACACCCGCGCCAGTGACTTGCAGCCCGGCAGATGGCAACACATAACTGACCCGCAGATTGCCCGGCGCATCATCCGGCCAGTCCGCAGTGTCCAATGCCGGATCGCCGGTCTGGCCCGGATCGGCTGCGGCAAGGCCCCCGGCACTGGCGGGTTTAGGGTCCTGCAGCCGGGGGTCGGTCAGCAGGCCAGTCATCGCCGCATGCAATCCACCCCCGTCCGCAGGGTCCAGATTGGCATTGCCGAACAGCACAAATTGCTCTGGCACCGGGCCAAGATCGCCATCCAGATAGACCTGCCAAAACCGCAATTCATCGCGGTTGCGCAAACCATTGCGATCCTCTGGCCCATCGAAGACCGGAGGCGTTGCGGCCCAGACCAGCAGGGTCAGGGGCGGCCCGGTATCTGGTTGGCCGGTATTTGGTTGGCCGGTATTTGGTTGGCCGGTATCTGGTTGGATCGGCACCGCCCAATGACCAGTGCTCGACAGCCGCTGCATTGCCTGCACCTCGGCCGACGGAAACGGCTGACCGTCCTGCGTGGGCAAAGTCGCCCCCGGCAGGTCGCGCCACAGCAGTTCGGAAAAGTCGCGGGCATTGGCGGTGTCAATCGGCCAGCGCGACAGAATTGCCAGCCCACCGTCGCCCGCAAACCGGCCATAGCCCATCGCATCCCGCGCCTCACCTTGTTTGCCATTGCCATCCAGATCCAGCCCGGTGAACAGCCCGGCATTCGGGCGAAAGGCAAAGAGGTAAGGATAATCAATGCCTTGGGTGCGCAGATTATCCGCCAAAGCGGCCAGCCCAGCATTCTCAAGGTCAAAGTCAAATTCAGTCAGCAGCAGGACATCGGGCCGGGATTCGGCGATGATCGCGGTGGCTGCAATAACCTGTGGGTCATCGCCCGCCAGCATATCGCGCAGCAACAGCCCCGGTCCTTCGCGGCTGAACGCTGCGCCAAACGTAGCTATCCGCAAGGTGTCGGCCAGCACGGGTCCAGCTAAAAACCCAACTAGAACAACGATCAGGCCCGCGCAAATCCATCCGATGCCGCGGCATAGGCCCGCTCGCGCTGCATGCGGATCATATGTGCCACCCGGGTCAAGGCGGTGCCGCGCATTAGCAAACTTGCTGGTAGGAAGGCCCATGCAGTCATTGTCCAGATTAACGTATGCGGATTCGCCAAAGTGATCGGGTCGAACAGGTCTGAGGCGAGTTTTACGAAAGCTGGGATGATGAATGGCAGCAAAAATCCTAAGATCAGGTTAAATTGTGCGTCACGGTTCAACCTGTCGACGACATCGCCACCGGCGGTCGGATCGAAGGTGGGCAGGTTAACCCAGACGTTGAACCCTTTGTTGCGCACCGGCCAACCGCGCAACCGCAAGGTGAGCACAAAGGTCGCCAGGGACAGAATCGACACCAGATAGCTGATTCCGGCAGCGATTCGAACCTGCGAAATCAGGGCGTCAGACGCAGTCGCCGGCATCATCAGCACGACAAGGCGGACGGGGGAGTAAGGAAAGTCAATTGCCTCGCCAATATCGGCCCCAATCGCTGTGAAAAACTTGGTCATCGTGGTCGGATCGGTTTCACCGCGCAGGATGATGGTTAGGATGAAAACCGTGGTGAACAAGGATACAAAACGGACCCGGTTGAACGGTGGTGCATCGCGGAACTCAACCAGACTGGGTGAGTTGGAGTAATATTCGACAAGTGTGAAAATCGCAGCAATAACAGCCAATAAGGCCACAATCTGAGTGGTATCAGTGCTGGTCCCGGCCAAGAGCATCGACGGCGTTGCAATCAGCAAAACCACCAGAATTGCTCGCAGGATTGCTCCTGAAAGTCGTGTCATCATTGACTGCTCACCCTCAATCCGGCCGGTCGCGATACGGTGCCGCGACTCTGTTCCGGTTAGCTTGTCCCCCTTCAGAGGGTCCTGCCATATTCTTGCCACATTCATGCCCGTTCACCCCAGATGCATCAACCCTTCCTTAACCATTGACGGCGGTTGTGGCGATTTTGCGGCCAAACTGGTGCGGGATTGCCACCAATTCAGAGCGCTGAAATGGCGGGGCGGGGGTTGGGCGCAGATGTAGTGTTGCTTCCGTTTTTTGGCACAATATCCGCTTAAAGCTGCGGTGGGAATTTGGGCAAACATCTCTGGCCTGTCGCGAAAAAATTTTTGCGAAATGCAACCAGCGGGCGTATTTGGGGCAACTCGCAGAATTGAGGGCGGTCGAACCGTGTCGGTGAGTGAGTCCGGTTTTTGGGACCGGACCCACTGCACATCAGATCAGACCCATGGCCGGCTCTGCGCCAGCGTCGCCTCGTAACTGCTTATGGATGCTACCTTTTCCAGAGACAGCGCGATGTCATCAAGGCCGTTGATCAGGCAATGTTTACGGAACGGATCCAATTCAAAACCGATTCGCGAGCCATTCGACAAGGTAATGGTCTGGCTGGCCAGATCGACCTCGATTCGGGCATTGGCGCCTTTTTCGGCATCTTTCATGCAGGCATCGCGGTCGGATTCGGGCAGGATGATCGGCAAGATGCCATTTTTGAAGCAATTGTTGTAGAAGAT
>JANOMH010000519.1:0-7424 GCA_031420215.1 Rhodobacterales bacterium
CAGCCGCCGCGCTTCATCGACCAGCATCACTGGAATCCCGCCGCGAATGGGATAGGCCAGCCCAGCGCTGCGGGATACCAGTTCCTGCCTGTCGGCATCATAATTCAGCGGCCCCTGGGTCTGTGGACAAACCAGGGCCTCGACCATGCGGGGGTCAAATTCGCTCATTGCATCACCTCTTCGCCGGTGCCGCCACGCAGCGCATATTCGATCAATGTGACCAGCGTTTCGCGCCGGGTGCTCAGCGAAGGGGCCTCAAGCAAGGCTTGCCTGTCCTCGGGTTCGAACGGGCACAGCATCGACAGGGAATTGATCAGCAATTCATCCTCGGCATCGCGCAGACTGTCCCAGTCGGTCGACAATCCCTGATCGGCAAAGAACCGGTTCAACTGGGTCATGAACTGTTTGCGGTTAAAACCAGAGTCCTTTTCGACCGGACCCAGATCGCGTTCAAACCCCTGCCAGCTGACATCGCAGCGGCGATAGGGGGTAAAGCCGCCCTCAACTTCCTTGATAACCCGAAACCGGGATTTGCCAGACAGAGTCAGCATATAGCGGCCATCTTCGGTTTCCGAAAACGCGGTCAACCGCCCGGCGCAGCCAATGCTGTGCAACTTGCCCGCCGCCCCAGGTGCATCATAGGGCTGGATCATCCCGATCAGCCGGGTCGGGGTCTTCATCGCGTCCTCGATCATCGCCAGATAGCGGGGTTCGAATATGTGCAGCGGCAGCCGCGACCGGGGCAGCAGCAACGCCCCCGGCAACGGGAAGATCGGGATCGTATCAGGCAGGTCAGATAATTTGCTCATGCTCAAGGACCTAGGCCGCAGGGCGCATCAGGCAAATATCAATGACGATAATTTGCGCCGGCCGTTCAGGGCAATGGGGTCTTTGGGCGTAAGGGCGTCAAAGATGGTGAACAACTGAGTCTTGGCCGCCCCTTCATTCCAATCCCGATCCCGCCGAAAGATCTCCAGCAATTCATCGACCGCCGCCTGCACGTCGCCTTGGGCGTGTAGCGCCGTGGCCAGATCGAACCGGGCCTGATGGTCGGAGGGATCAGCCGCAACCGCCGCCTGTAATTCGCCCACCGGCCCGGCATTGGCGGCCTGTTTGGCCAGTTCGAGTTGCGCATGAACTGCGTCAATCTCGGGGGATTTCGAAATCTCGGCGGGGGCACCGTTCAGCACCGCTTCGGCCTGTTCCAATTCACCCATAGCGATATAGCAGCGGACCAGCCCGGCATAGGCTTTGGCATTGGCAGGCTCTTCCTGCAGGATCGCAGCAAAGGTTTCGGCGGCGTCGGCGGCGGCGCCTTCGGCCAGCAATTCCTCGGCGGCTTCCAGCGCTTCGGCCAGACCGCCATCGGCAGCGGGGGCAAGGGCCGCGATTTTGGTGACAAAGGCCTCAACCTCGGACGGGGGCAAGGCGCCCTGGAACCCGTCCACCGGCTGGCCCTGATAGAACGCATAGACCGTGGGGATCGATTGCACCCGCAACTGCCCCGCATAGGCCGGGTTCTTGTCGATGTCGATCTTGACCAGTTTGACCCGGCCCTTCGCCCGGCCCACCGATGCCTCGATTGCGGGGCCGAGGGTTTTGCACGGCCCACACCACGTCGCCCAGAAATCCACGATCACCGGCACGGTTTTGGACATCTCGATGACGTCCTTCATAAACCCGGCATCGGTGCCTTCGATGATATGTTCATTGACGGCAGGTTTGGCTTTTTCCCCAAGTCCCAGCATGGCGCGATTCCTCTTGATCTGACTTTGGTCCTTATATGTGCGCAGGGGCGCTTTACCGCAAGTCAAAGGCCGCTTAGCTTGGCCCGAACCACTCATAATAAAGGCCGCATTATGCCCCGCACCCTGCTTTGTTTCGGCGACAGCAACACCCATGGCAGTCCGCCAATTGTGAACCGGGGGGTTTATACCCGGTTTGATGCGGCCACCCGCTGGCCTTGTGTCGCGCGGAGGGCGTTGGGAACGGACTGGATTTTGGTCGAAGAAGGCCTGCCCGGTCGCACCGCGCAGTTCGAAGATGTGATGATGGGCGCGCATATGGATGGCCGCCCGGGGCTGAAAATCGCACTGTGCAGCCATGGCCCGATTGATGTGCTGACCCTGATGCTGGGCACCAACGATGTGAAAACCCGGTTTGGGGCGACGCCGGGCCACGTGACTGCAGGGATTGCCGGGCTGCTGGACATCGCCACGGGGGACGAAATGCAGACCCGGCATGGCGGGTTCAAAGTGCTGCTGATCTGCCCGCCGCCAGTGCTGGAACAAGGCCCGATCAAGTCGGAATTCACCGGGGCGCGGGCGGTGTCGCTGGCGTTGCCGCCGCTGTATGCAGCATTGGCTGTGGCGCGCGGGGTTGGGTATCTGGATGCGGGTCAGGTGATCGAAGTCAGCCAGATTGATGGCATTCACTACGATGCCACATCGCATCCGTTACTGGGCGCTGCTGTGGCCGCGGCAATTGCGGCGCTATGATGCGTGCCGCAACCGGCGCAACGCGGTGATCTGGCGCAGGCAGTCCACCGGCCCGATGGTGCGAAAGATGTCGGCCATCATTGCGATATCGGCCCTGATCCCGGCAACGGCCCCCCGCTTGGATGCCTTGGACGGGCTGGCCACATCGGGCCATTTCACGATGGCAATCGGGGCATTCCGCGCAATCAGCTGCCGGTTCAGGAACACCTCGAACCCAAAGCGGGGCAACCCACCCAGCCGGTCCTGCTGATCTGCCAGTAACGCCTGCGGAATGACCCGTTCGCCCGAGATATAGTCGATCCCGATCAGCCGCCAGGTGCGCGGCGCATTGCCCCGCAGGGAAATCGTCGCACTGGCATTGCCCTGCAGCACCGGATCGATCAGCGCACTTAGTGCTGCGGCGGTCAGCCCGGTCAGGTCGGCATCGATCAGCACGATATGACTGGTCTGCACCGTTTGCAGACCCAGCGCCAGCGCTTTGGTCTTGCCCAGATTTCCCGGGGTGCGGATCACTTGTGCGCCCTTGCTCTGTGCAATCGCATGGGTGTCATCGGTCGAGCCATCGTCGATCACGATAACCGCGTCCAGCAGTGCATGGCCCACCACCACATCCAGCACCGCCCCAATCCGGGCGGCCTCGTTATAGGCGGGGATCAGGCAGGTAAAGCTATGTGATGTCATCAGCGGGCTTGCGCTTGTGATAATACAGCATGGCCCCGCCGACCAGAAGTACCGGCAATATCACGAACGGGCCCCATGAAATCCATTGCGCGATAAGTGCGTGGGCGCTGCCAAACAGATACCCAACTGCCACCAATGTCAGGCTTTTCGGAATCGTTGCCAGAAAATTGGCCAGCACAAAGGTGCCAAACGGCATTCGCGCCGCACCTGCCGCGATCAACACGGCAAAGCCTGCCGCATGGGTCAGTTTGCCCACCACCAGCACCCGCACCCCGTTATCGCGAAAGGTCCGCATCATGACGGCCATCCGTCGGCGCGAGAGCCCGAACCGGACCCGCAGCGACAGCGGCAGCCAGTCCAGCATGCCGCGCCCGACCCAGTACAGAATACAATCGCCGATCACATCGCCGATGATCACGCAGATGATCACATCGACCAGCCGCAACAGGTGCAGGCTGGCCAGATATGACGCCACAATAGTGACAATCGGCCCTTCGACCACCGCCAACGGGGCCAGAATGGCAATTCCGTGGTTGGTGATGATCGTGGCGATGTCGGCGCTGGCGGTCATTGGTTGCGGACCTCGTCCAGTTCCGGCTCTGGACCGGGCCCTGCACCAAGCTGTGGCGGGGTCATCGCAGTGCCGCGCCACTCGATGCCGCGTTGCAGAAATGTCGTCGCCCACAGGACCGGAAGCAGAGCATCCCGCAGCGGCAAAGCCAGCAGATCACGCCAAGCTGACGGCCAGCCGGCGCGGCGCATCAAATAGATTTCGGCCCCATACCAGACCGCCACATAGGCCGGGATCAGGGCCAGCGGCCAGCCCGACATCAGCACGGCCAGCCCAGCCGCCAGAAACGGCAAGGCCGCCCCATTGGCGATTTCGGTCGCAAATACCAGCGGGAACCCATCCCGGCGCACCCGGCTCCAGCGCAACTGCCGGTTCCAGACGGTGGCAAAGCTGCGCCTGCCAATCGGCTGAGCAAAGGGCAACGGGGTCAGGCTGACCCGCAGCCCCGCCGCACGGACCAGTTTGGTCGCATTCACATCCTCGGCCAGATAGCGGCCAAGGGCTGCAATTCCACCCGCCTTGTTCAGCATATCGCGGTTCCAGAACAGGGTTTTGCCCTGTGCATAAGCGTGCCCCAGACTGCCCGAGGCGAACTGGAGTCTGGCCTGATTGCTGTTCAGCATCGCGCATTCCAGACTGGCTGCCAGTCCATCGGGCCGCGCGCCGGTCGGCGGGCAAGACACAAGGCCGGTATCCGGCCCCCATGCCGAGACCACGCGGCGCAGGTAATCGGGCGGCAGCAGCAGGTTGCTGTCGGTCATGCACACCCAATCCGCCCCCGCAGCCTGCCAGCCTTTCCACAGGTTGTTCAGCTTTGGATTGCCGGTCACGGCCACCTCTCCGACCAGCAATTGCGCCGCCTTGTTTGGATGGGCGGCAAGCAGTTCGCGGACCAGCGGCACGGCTGGATCGGTCTGCGAAGGGGCGCAGAAGATGATCTCGTAATCGGGGTAATCCTGGGTAAAGGACGATCCCAGCGTTTCGGCGTCAAACTGATCAACCCCACAGACCGGGCGCAGCAGGGTGATACGGGGCAGACCAAGCGTGCCCGGCTGCATCTGACCCGGACCAAGCCGTCGCAGAAACAGGCCAACCGTGACCAGATGTGCGACCAAAAACAGCAGCGCCAGGGCCAAAAGCAGCCATCCGATCATGAATAGGCCATGCCTTGTTGTCCCTGTGCTTCGGCAGGCGTGACAATCGCATCCCGACCACCCAGCAATTGCAGCCGCCCGGTGTGATCGGCCGCCAATGCAGTGAAACTATCCATCCAGTCACCGCAATTGGCATAGATCAACCCGTGCCGGTCATGCAGGTCGGCCCGGTGGAAATGGCCACAAATCACCCCGTCAAAGCCGCCTTTGCGGGCCAGATCGATCAGGCGGTGTTCATGGGCGTTGCCCGGATGCAAGGCCCAGTTGACCCAGGTCAAAAAATGCTCGATCGCCGACCGCTGTCCGGGCCGGGGCTGACGGACAAAGCGGCCGATCAGGTAATCAATGGCGCGCACCCCTTCTTCGGCAAGGGTGCCGAGCCGGGTCAGAAAGGGCGACTGAAACATCCGGCCGTCCTGTGCGTCACCATGAACCACCAGAAAGCGGCGGCCATCCGGCCCGTGATGCACCGTATGATCCACCGCCGTCACCGGCAGACGTTTGCCATGCGGGGCAGCATCCGGGTCCGGGTCATGATTGCCGCGCACATAAATCAACTGGGCCCCAGCAGCCTGCCGGTCCCGAAGATGATCAATCACCGCCTGATTTGCGGCGGTCCAGTGCGGCAGCAACGGGTGCCCGATGTCCAGAAAATCGCCCACCAGGACATAACTTTGGGCAATATTCCGCCCCAGAAAATGCAGCACCAGATCGGCGCGCGACCCCCTGGCCCCAAGATGCAGGTCGGATAGGAACAGGCTGTGGTGATGATGGATTTTGTGTGCAGGTTCTGTCGTATCAAACAAGGAAAACTCCTTTGCAGCCTATCGCAATGTGCCGTTTGAACTGGCTTCGTGCTTTATGCAGGCAGCACAGACCTACTGATATTCTTCGACGCGCATAGGGGCCAAACGGGCCGGTAAGTTATTTCCGTCGATAGTTTTAGGTTCCGTTAATCTTTATTTAGTGGCTGGCACCTCGGGGCGCAATGGGCGGGAACCCTCCTTGACGATCAGCGCCCTTATGATCGGTGCACCCAAAAGAAATGTGACGAATTCGACTGAAAAACCACCAGGTTGTCTGCTAACTGCCACAGATTCGAGCAGTCCGCCAGCCGGCCTTTGGTCAGTCAAACTGCACAATCAGCCGTTCGGCAAATATTCCACTTTTGGACAAAATCCCCTCCGGCCCCTGGGCCCGACGCAGATTTGGCTTTTTCAGCAATGGTTTTAACATCAAATGCAGGATCGCCTCGTTGATATGCCGCCCAAAGCATTCGTGCAGACCATGGCCAAAGTGGATGTATTCATGCGGCCGTCTGTGCGGATCAAAACCAGCCGGAGCAGGCAGCCGGTTACTGTCCATCATCGCCGAGGCGAACGCAGCAATCACTGTCGCCCCCTCTGGGATCACGGTCGCCCGACGGGTGCCCTCGGCCACAGTCACCTGCCGCGTCACGATCCGGGGCAGTCCGGGGGCCAAGGGGTCAAACCGCATGGCTTCCCGTACGATCGCGAACAGGCCTGCATCGTCATTGGCCAAGGCGGCAGATTGGGCGGCGGCCAGTGCAGCGGGGCGGCGCAGCAATTGCTCCATCGCTTGCGGCACCACCATAGGTGGCTGGGGTGGACCACCGACCACCATACACAGCAGGGCGGTCCTGATCTGCACATCCTCAAATCCCGCCGCACCTGCGGCTTGCAGGGCCAGACAGCGGCCAAGCACATCATCCGCCCCCGGCCCGGCGGCCTTGCGGCGGGCAATCTCGGCATCGATATGCGCCCGAAAGGCCGGTGCGATCTGATCGACCTGCGCCCGCAGATCCTTGTCCTTGGGCGAACCGGCAAACTGAAACTCAAACAGGCGGGTCGCCCAGACATCAATCCGGCCATTGGGCGGTGGCGGGATGCCAAAATAGGGGGCCAGAACGCCAAATGTCACCGGGCGGACCAAATCGGCCACCACATCCAGCCGCCCTGCCGCCGCAGTCACAATCTGCTCGGCCAAAGTTTCGGTGTTGGCGGCAAGGTTGGTCAGATCGTCATACAAAACCACCTGGCGCATCGCACTGACCGCGGCGATATAGGCAGGGGTCCGCGCCATGCCCAGAAAGAACGGCTCGCCGCCGGTAATGACGTCGAGATTGGCTTTGTAGGGGACACTGAACGCGGTGTCGTTCGCAAACACCTCGCGGACGTCATCATACAGCGTGACCGCATAGGTCTTGCCCAGATGCGGGATCGGCCAGACATTGCGCAGCACCGCAAACCCGCGCGGGGCCATGGCAAAGGCCTTTTGCAACAGCCAGCCTTTGACCCCCTTGGCCGCAGGGCGCAGCACCGCATCTGACTCCAGAATAGTCACAGCAGCGCCAGGTAACGCAGGGCAGGCAGGCTGGGCAGAAAGAAATAATCGCCCCCCACCATCTGCACAAAGGTTTTGACATGAATCGTCCGGCGCAGCGGATCTTCGGGGATAGTCATCGGGCCATCGGGGCCGACCAGCGGATCTACTTCCTCA